>JAUNIQ010000041.1:0-8367 GCA_030535275.1 Bacillota bacterium
AGCATCTTCGCCAGGACATCCAACGCCTGTTGAAATCCATGCGCCGATTCCCAGGAGAACTGCGTCATATTCGTCACGGATTGTTTCGAACGGAATGTCTACGCCAATCTTGGTATTGCAGATGATGTCAACGCCCATCATTTCGATAGTCATGATTTCATCATCCAGTACAGCCTTTGGCAGTCTGTATTCAGGGATACCATAGCGGAGCATGCCGCCTGCCTTAGGCATTGATTCGAATATTGTTACTTCGTGGCCCATCTGGCGGAGGAAGTAAGCTGCGGAAAGACCCATAGGGCCGCCGCCGATGATTGCTACTCTCTTGCCTGTTTCTTCGTCAATTTCAGGAATGAACGGTTCTACATCGCCCAGATCCTGGTCAGCAACGAATCTCTTAAGCCACTGAATTGAAATTGGTTCGTCAATGAGTCCGCGTCTGCATTCCTTTTCACAAGGATGCGGGCAAACTCTACCGAGTGATGCAGGAAGAGGAATCTTGTCCTTAACCAGTTCAAGTGCTGCTTCGTATTCGCCGTTTGCAATGAGGCCTACATAACCCTGGCAGTCTGTCTGTGCAGGACATGCCAGTACGCATGGAGGTCTGCAGTCTCCGGTATGGTTTGAAAGCAGAAGCTCAAGGTTGGTTTTGCGTGATTCTATTACTCTTTCTGTATTTGTTCTTACTACCATTCCAGGTGCGATTTCTGTTGCGCAGGCTTTGCACAGCTTAGGGTTGCCTTCAACCTCGCACATGCAGATTCCGCAGGAACCGTAGATTTTTGTTCTCTCGTCATAACAGAGAGTTGGAATGAAAATGTCGTTTTCTCTGGCAACTTCCAGAATTGTCTGTCCGGCTACGCCTTTGACTTCTTTGCCATTGATGTTTAATAAGAATTTATTCATTGCTCTACCTCCTCTCTCTTACGCCTTGACAATTGCATTAAACTTGCAGTGATCCATGCACTTGCCGCACTTAATGCACTTGTCGTGATCAATAACGTGCATTTCCTTAACATTTCCTGTGATTGCATTTACAGGGCAGTTCTTAGCGCAAAGCGTACAGCCCTTGCATGCGTCGGTAATGTTGTATTCAATCAGTGCCTTGCAGGAGCCTGCTGTGCACTTCTTGTTGTAGATGTGATCTTCATACTCGTTTCTGAAGTATCTGATGGTTGTCAGTACAGGGTTTGGAGCTGTCTGTCCGAGTCCGCACATTGAACCGTCCTTGATCTTGTTGGCCAGTTCTTCGAGGAGTTCGATATCTCCGTCCTTACCTTCGCCGTTTGTGATTCTTTCGAGAATTTCGAGCATTCTCTTTGTACCGATTCTGCAGTAGTTGCACTTGCCGCATGATTCGTCACGAGTGAAGTTCAGGAAGTATCTTGCCATGTCTACCATGCAGGTATCTTCGTCCATTACGATCATACCGCCGGAACCAACGATGGCGCCTGTCTTGTTTATATCTTCATAAGTTACAGGAGTGTCAATTAAGCTTGCCGGAATACATCCGCCTGAAGGTCCGCCCATCTGTACAGCCTTGAACTCACGGTCATTCTTGATGCCGCCGCCAATGCCGAAGATTACTTCTCTGATCGTCATTCCCATAGGAACCTCAACCAGACCGCCCTTCTTGATTTTGCCTGCCAGTGCAAATACCTTTGTTCCAGGTGACTTCTCGGTACCGAAGTTTGCAAAAGCAGCACCGCCGTTGTAGATGATCCATGGCACGTTTGCCAGGGTTTCTACGTTGTTGATGTCTGTTGGCTTCTGCCAGTATCCCTTCTGTGCAGGGAATGGAGGCTTCAGTCTAGGCATTCCTCTCTCACCTTCCAGTGATGCGATCAGTGCAGTTTCTTCGCCGCATACGAATGCACCAGCACCGGCCTTGATTCTGATGTCAAAATCAAATCCGCTGTCGAAGATGTTCTTGCCCAGGAAGCCTTTTTCTCTGGCCTGAGCCATTGCGATTTCCAGTCTCTTGATTGCCAGTGGATATTCGGCACGGCAGTAGATAACGCCTTCTGTTGCGCCCATTGCATATCCGCCGATGATCATGCCTTCAAGAAGTGAATGAGGGTCGCCTTCCAGAACGGATCTGTCCATGAATGCGCCCGGGTCACCTTCGTCGGCGTTGCAAACCAGGTACTTCTGGTCGCCTCTGTTTTCCTTGGCAGCGTTCCACTTGAACCATGTAGGGAAGCCTGCGCCGCCTCTGCCTCTCAGGCCTGAAATCTTGATTTCTTCAATAACCTGTTCCGGCTTCATTTCCTTGAGAACCTTTTCGATTGCCTTGTAGCCGTCTACTGCCAGGTAATCTTCAATGTCTTCAGGATTTATTACACCGCAGTTTCTGAGAACAACTCTCTGCTGCTTCTCAACGAACTGCTTGTCTTCTTCTGAAATGGCCTGTTCCATTACAGGCTTTCCGCCTGCCAGGTGGCCTTCTACGATGGCTTCAACCTTGTCCGGCTGAACCTTGACGTATCTTGTCAGCTCTCCTGCGTCATCGTATACGTCTACGATTGGTTCCAGGTAGCATGTTCCTACGCAGCCTGTAACCGATACAGGAATGTCCAGACCCTTTGCTGCAATCTGTTTTTCGAATTCAGCAGCGGTCTTTCTGGCACCGGTGGCAACACCACAGCTGCCCTGTCCTACTACAACTCTCATGCTGTTACCTCCTTATCCTCTTGCTCTGATTTCATCAATAACTGCCTTAACGGAATCCTTTGTCAGGTTTCCATATGTTTCGTCTCCGTCGACGCTCTTTACCATCATTACAGGGGCCAGTGAGCAGCATCCCAGACAGGCTACGTTATTTAATGTAAAGAGTCCGTCCTCAGTTGTTTCACCGTCCTGGATATTAAGATGTTCGCAAATGGCTTCTTCAATCATGTCAGCTCCGTTAACATGGCATGCGGTGCCTTTGCAGAGCATGATCAGATATTTGCCGATTGGCTGAAGTCTGAACTGTGCGTAGAATGTTGCTACGCCATAAATCTTTGCTGGCTTGATGCCTGTGCACTCAGAAATGTAGTTAATGGCGTCTACTGAAAGATAGCCATAGATTTCCTGAGCCTTCTGCAGTATGGTAATCAGACTGCCAGGCACCTTAGCGTACTGCTCAAGTGTCGGTGCCAGTTCTGTGAACTGTGCTGCACGAGCGCTTTCGCAGTTGCAGTTGCAAGCTTTTTCACTCATGTTAATGTCCTCCTATAACTTATTATTGATCATTTTTTATACCAATATAGTGTAGCACAACAAAATCTTGTATACAATATCCATAGGGCCAAAGCCTATGTTTTTTTGCATACACAAAAGACTTCCTATGCTATCGATATTGTATCAATTTTAGTACAGGAAGTCTATGATTTAGCTGCATGTATACATTATTATGTTAAAGTGTTGGAAGCCCTATCTGTTGATCAGGTACAGCCCCACCATGCACACTGCAATTCCTGCAACCTTGCTCCATGTAATGGATTCCTTGAACAGGAAATATCCGACAAAAACAAGTGCGGTTGCCAGTATGATCGACTTGACAATATATCCGGTGTTTACGTTCCACCCTACCCTGTACATGAAGATGCTTCCCAGTTCCAGGCCGACGATTGCAATACCGAGAATGAATATGGTCCAGTTAACATTATGCCATTCGCTTACGATATTTCCGCCCTTGCTGCTTATTTCGTAAATGATAAAGCAAACAACGGCGCCCACCCCATATGTAATTACGAGTCCTGCGTACGGGTTAAGTGTCCCAGGCATTGACTTGGCACAGATCTGATAGAATACATCTGCTCCTACGGCCAGAAGAATCGGCCACATCATCTGAATCATTTTAATCCTCCTCTATAAAAACAAATGCCACCTCTCAATCGAGGTGGCAATCTCAAGTCTTAATAACTCTGACTTCTCACATGGATATTATCAACTATCGCTGTCGATTTTGTCAACATTTTTCTTGAACAGCGACTTCACATCAACTTCCATTATGATGATTGACAGCAGCATGAGGAATGCGCCGAAGTATGCTCTCGGCAGCAGTCTTTCTCCCGCGAAGAGGAATGCTACGATTCCTGCAAAAACAGGCTCAAGTGCGAATATGATGCCTACGTGAGTGGCCGTCGTGTACTGCTGTGCAATGGCCTGAACCGCGAATGCAACGCCTGTGCAGAATATTGACAGAAATACTACTGAAACCAGCATGACGGGCTTTGCGGCAGGCATGGTATCTCAAAGATGAATGATAATATCAGCATCCAGAGACCTGTGAATCCCAGCTGGTATACGCCGATCTGGAATGCGTCAACTTCTTCGTGCGCAACTGCCGTCTCTGTAATGAGCAGGTCGATGCCGTATGCGAAACCGCACATGAGGCAGAGCCAGTCACCCATGGCAATATGGAACTCGCCATTGAGGCTCATGAGAGCAACGCCGACAGTACAGAGCACTATAACCAGCGCAAGTTTTTTATCCGGAATCACCTTCTTGAAAATGAAGGCCAGTATTGGTGTGAAAACAGTAGATGTTGCACAGAAGAATCCTGCGTTTGACTGACTTGTGTACTTAACTCCGTAGGTCGCACCTATGTAAACAAAAATCAGTGAAAGCGAAATCAGGAAAGCATACTTAAGGGTTGTCTTGCTGACGTTCTTTATTTTTTTGAACGCAATAAGAGCCGCTACCGCAAATGCCCCGAGAAATCTGTAGGCATTGAGGGTGAGCGGGTCAATTTCCTCCAGGCAGAGATCCATCATGAAATATGATACACCCCAGCAGAGTGTTACCAGGACGAGCATCATGTCCGCCTTAAGTTGTGTGTTTCCGTGATTCATCTAACTATATTCCTGCTATAAAATATTCCAGTGCCAGCGGGCCCGGCATGAGCCCTGTCTTGATATTAGGTTCAACCTCATAGGCTGAAGCCAGTATTCTCTTAAGTTCCGTGCGCCCGAAACGGCTTCCCATTTCAAGAGCCTTCTGAGTTCTGAACTCGTGAACCTTGTCTGCCCTCTTCATCTCCTTCTGGATGGCCGGCAGATTCAGGCCCGACTCCTTCAGTTCACATGTAGTCAGCATAAGCTCAAGCTGCCTGGTAATCATGGCCAGAAGCTGGAACTCGCTGCTTCCGCCAGTCAGAAGATTATGCAGAAGTCTGAAAGCCTCATCCTTCCTGTTTCTGCTTATGGCATCAATCATGGCGAAGATATTGTTCTCCGGATTAACAGTGAGAACGCTCGAAACATCCTCCGGCATGATTTCAGGATTGCTCCCCGAATGCGCGATAATCTTTCTCAGGTCGTTTTCCAGATTGAAAAGCCCATAGTCAATATTCTTGTTTCCGTAGCCGCCTTCGCGAACAATCAGCGAAATAATTCCCGGACGGTACTGCTTGCCGCAGGACCTAAAACGCTTCTCAATAAATCCGCGCAGCTGAGCATCGTCCAGCGTATCAAAATCATAAATCCCCTCCGGCGAAAAAGCCTTGAAGACCACAGACCTCCTGACCGCCTGATCCACACGCTGATCCGCCTGCCTCGCCACCGTCATGAGCAAAAGTGGGTCAGAGGAACCGACCCCCTGTCCCATTATGTAATCGGCGAGCTTCTGGGCTTCGTCTTTGTCTTCGAAGGCCTTGGGCATTTTGCCTTTGGTGTCGATGAAGTCGGGCAGGTAGACGACTTTTCGCTCGGACATTAGGGGCATGGTTTCCAGGTTTTCAACGATTGAGTTGAAGGTGACTGTGTCTCTGTCGAGGGTTACCAGGTCGAGGGCCTGGCTGGCCTTGTTTGTGAATGTGTTTATGAGAGTGTCTGCATAGTGGTGGACCAGATATTCCTCGGTTCCGCACAGCAAAACAGCGGCAGGTATCTTATCTGCCTTGAGAGCTTTCTCTATTCTGATAAATGCGTGCTCTTCTCTTTCTCTCATATTGGGCATATTATAACACAAAAGGGCCGCTAAGATACGACCCTTTCGGGATTTATCTTGTCCATTTATTAAGTGTCCGTAAAAACCTTAAATGGCTCAATAAAATTCAATTAAAGTGGCTCTACAGGAGTGATTGTTGGCTGTTCCCACCATGGCTGGAATTCCTTAACAGGATCCTGCTTTTCATAGTACGGATCATCCCATACGATTCTTCTGTCGATAGTGATTTCCAGTTCCTTAGCGTATTCAAGATACTTGTCGTTTGCTTCGTCTGAAAGTTCTGCTGAGGAAATGAATCCAGTCTGTCCTTCCAGTTCGTCGTTAACGAAGAGCTTAGTGAACATGAATCCACCCTGTCCTGTCAGATACTGTTCGCCGGATACGCCGAACTTTTCGAATGATTCAACCATGCCAGGTGCGAAGAGATGTGATTCAACTCTTACCGGCTTGCCGTCCTTCTTACCCATAGCTTCAACTACGAATGCGCCTGTATCTGATACGAGACCTTCATCGAGAATTTCCTGGATTTCGTGTGCGAACTTAGGAGGCTGTGGCAGGAACTTCAGAATCATTTCGTGAGTGTTTACCATCTGTCCGTCCAGTTCAACCGGATCTCTCTTGAGCAGTCCTGCTCTTGCCAGAGGCTCTGCGAATTCGATACCAACTCCGCCATACTTGAAGTAAGCGTTCTTGCAGCCCTTGAACAGTTCGTCTGCTCTGAGTCCTACATAGAAAGGTTCATCGTGAGCGTGCTCAACGAATCTTACAGGGTATCCAACATAGTCATAAGTTCTTTCGATTGGAAGTGAGAATGGCTTAGTGTTAACCATCTTGCCGTCGATCCATGCTACAGGCAGGTCGTCCATGTCGTTAAGAGCAGTTACAGGTGACCACCAGTAAGGCTGGAATCTCTTTGCTTCTACGCCTTCATATACGTTCATGAAGATTGTATCGCATTCGTCGATGTCCTTCATTGTATCTCTAGCTACTACGCACATTGTTCCAGGTGCTGAACCTGTTCCCATGATGCCCAGGATTCCTGCTTCCTTGAACTTTTCGTTGTAGTCGCCCAGAAGTCTGTACATGCACTTTTCCCATGTATCTTCGAATCCTTCAGGAGCAGCGAAGTCCTGATAGTTTACCTTTGATTCCAGAGCTGCGTCGATAACGTTCTTACCGAATGCCAGTGGAAGTGCGTTTACTACCATAAAGCAGCCATCGAGCAGAGGCAGAATGTTTTCCTTCTTTGATGCGTCGCAGAAGAATCCTTCAGCCTTGTCCAGCTCGCCTGCCAGTTCCTTAACAGCGGCCTCGTCATAGTCTGCCAGAATAATCTTGTCTACGCCGGGCTCAAGCTGCAGTCTCTTTGCAACTGTAGTTCCCTGTGCGCCTGTTCCCAGTACTAATACTTTTTTACCCATAAATTAAACATCTCCTTTTTGAGTAATATTGACTAGTTTGTCGCTTATTTTGATTTAATTATCCCTTAATGCCCCTTTTTATTCTATAGCCGTTTTTTATCAATTAGTTGACTTTGTGACTAAAATTTGACTATAATCATTATATTGCAGGAGGACGAAAGATGATTATTCAGGAACCTAAAATCAGATACATCGAGGGTTTGCCTTTTGAGGCGGAATTATGCAAAATCAAGAAGCAGTTTCCTCACAGGCACACTACTGAACTGGAGCTGGTATACTGCCTCGAGGGAACAGTTCATCTCATTGCAGCCGATCAGGATTACATGCTTACACCGGGTCAGGTTCACTCGATAGACTTTTATGATGTCCATTATCTGAATGGCTCAGATGACAATCTTACGCTCATCTTCCATCTGGATCTGTCAAAGCTTCCCGAATGGGAAGAGCTCCGCTACATTTTCTATGCCTGCGAGAGCAACCACTGCTTCCCATATCAGGAGCATGCGATGAATCAGATCAAGGATATCATCCTCGCCCTCTCCTACCTTTACTTTACCGGCAACAGGGCCGGCGAAGACTGCAGCACGGCGGTCCGCAACCTTGATGACCTGCTTTTGCAGTATTTTAACTGGTTCAATTACGAGAACCAGGACGAGTACATGAACAGCGAACTCTTCGAGAGATTTACCCGTGTTCTGAAGTACATCGGCAAGAATTACAGGGAGAAAATCACCGTGTCTCAGCTTGCGGAGCGCGAGCACATGAACCGAAATTATTTCTCCCAGTTCATCAGCAAGACCGTTTTCTCCAGCTTCTCGAACATGGTCAATTACATCCGCTGCTACAATGCTGAAACCCTGCTTCTGACCACGGAAAAATCCATCTCGGACATTTCATTTGAGTGCGGCTTCTCCGACCCGAAATATTTCTACAGCGCATTCAAGGCCCTGTGGCACATGACTCCTACGGAGGACCGTGAACGCTTCCTCAAGCAGTACGAAGATGCAAAGGC
>JAUNIQ010000041.1:8377-12604 GCA_030535275.1 Bacillota bacterium
ATCACCCTTTCGGATAATGTTGCTGCTTCAAAAATCAAAGATTATATTGCACTGTGGCATCTTGAGAAGAATCTGTGATCCTGTCTTTATCCCAATATCTTGTAATGATATCTGCTCTTGAACTTGTTCAGCATTCCAAATGACAGTGCCAATGTAGTAAAATCAGCAAATGGCAACGCCAGCCAGGCCCCGGTCATTCCGAAGAAATGTGATAGAATGAAGAGTCCTATCAGCAGCATCACAAGTCCACGGGAAAGCGAAACTGTTGATGAAATAAGCCCATTTCCAAAGCATGTGAAAAATCCCGAAACGTATACGTTTATTCCTATCACTAAAAGTGATATGGAAACAAGTCTTAATCCCGTAACGCTCAGTTCATAAAGTTCCTCACCCGGCGGTGCGTAAATCCATGCAATCAGCGGTGCACAGATAAGCAGTATTCCACCAAGTGCCAGTGAAGAAACTATGATGTAATTCTTCGTGTAACGCATTATCCGGTTGATCTTGCTGAAATCGCGAGCCCCGTAATAATAGCTGTTCAGCGGCATACATCCACTCTGATATCCCAGGTGTACGCTCATGAACAGGTAGTGCATCTGCAGAACCACAGCAACTACAGCAACGCCGACCTCCCCTGCTATTGCGATTACCACGATGTTATAGCAGAACACCATTATTCCCGCCGAGGATTCATTGATGAATTCAGGAAGGCCGTTTGCAAAGCTGTGGCCTATGTACCTCCAGTCAATTGGGAATTTCCTGAAGCGAAGGTGCTTCGCTCTGAAGATAAAATAGTAAATCCCCATGAAGGCCGTTGCCAGAAGGCCGCAGATGTTCGCCAAAGCTGCGCCTGTCAGGCCCATGTGCATCGGTCCCATGAACAGAATGTCAAGTCCCAGGTGAACCACGCCTCCTGCTATGTAGAGGGCTATGGTAAATGCCGGGCTTCCGTCGGATTTTATGAAGAATTCAAATCCAACTCCCGCAAAGGCAGCCGGTATGCCCCAGACAAACACGCTCAGGAATATCTCGCAGTCGCGTGTAAGTATTTCAGTGGCTCCAAGAATATTCACGATTGGAGACATGAATATGAGGCAAAGCACGGTAAACAGAAGCCCCATTACCACTGTAAACACACTCATGAGTGTGAATTTCTCATCTGCCTCCTTTTGCCTGCCCTTACCCATTTCTATTGATACAAGCGCACTGGCACCTGAGGCCAGCATTACTGCCACACCCCAGCCTACACCCTGAATCGGATAGACAATGTTGATTGCAGCCAGTCCTTCTTCGCCGATGAATCTGGCTACAAAAATCGTGTCAATGGTGTAGTACAACGACAAAACGACCATCATTAGAATTGATGGCCAGATAAAGTTCATGTATCGTTTTCCTGTCAGTTCACCTGTAAAAATATCTTCTTTCATAATGCCTATATTATAGTCGATAAAAAGCGTCATGTGCAGACTGTTTTCACACATGACGCCTTGTTTTTCAGCTTGTTGCCTGCTTTTGCAGTTTACAGCTCCTTAACGATTACTTCTCTTGTAATGTTCAGTTCTGCTGCATATTCGAAGAACTTGTCGCATTCTTCATAAGAAAGCATGTCTGTTGAAATCAGACCGGATCTTCCTGCGAAATCGTCGTTCAGGAACATCTTTGAGAAGAGATATCCGCTCTGTCCTGTCAGATACATTTCTGCAGTGATTCCTGCCAGTTCAAATGACTCAACAAGGCCCGGTGCTGAAACATGTGATTCAACCAGAACATCCTTACCATCCTTCTTACCGTATGATTCAATAACCATGCAACCCGAATCGGAAATGAGGCCTTCATCAATAATTTCCTTTATTTCTTCCCTGAATCTTGGTGCAGGTGGCACATGACTCATAACGTAATCAAATGGAACAATGGTATGTCCATCATATTCTTCTTCCTCATGACTCAGAAGTCCGGCTTCAAACAGAGGTGCCGCGAAATTCATGCCATCGCCTGCGTACTTGAAATAAGCATTTTTGCATCCTTTGAAATACTCTTCAGCATTAAATCCATACTGCATAGGCTCATCGTGGCAATGTTCTCTGAAAAGAATTTCTTCGTCCATGTAATCATATTTTCTCTTAATTGGTCTTGAAAATGCACCTGTGTCGATGATTCTTCCGTTTTCGAATGCAATGGCAGGGTCACTCATGTCTGACATTGCAGTAATTGGAGACCACCAGAATGGCTGGAATCTCTTAGGTGAAACACCTTCCCATACGATATTGTAAATAGTATCGCATGAATCCAGATATTTCATTGTTTCTCTTGTAGCCACGCAGATTGTTCCCGGAGCTGAACCTGTTCCGAACAGTGCAAGCTTGCCAATCTTTTCAAACTTAGGTCCGATAACCTTATACATGTAATAGTAGCTCTTCACCCAGCGCTGAGTTTCAACTGAAAGTCCATCCGGAATCGGATAATCCTTTGCCAGTTCACATGCATCCCATTCTTCGTAGAGCATGTCAGTTCCGTTATAGTCCTGGTAGTCAGCCTTTACAATAAGAGCTGCTTCCATAACATTCGGATTGAATGTGAGTGCCAGTGCATTCAGAATAAGATCCACGCCCTGAGCTACTTCAACAATGCTGTCAATGCTGAAAGCGTCAACCTTAGCTCCTGTTGCTTTCTTTAGATCTGCAACCAGTTCGTTAACAGCATCCATGTCATAATCTGCACAGATGATTGAATCCACTGCAGGATCCACATCCAGTCTTCTTGCAGCCGCACCGCCCTGTGCGCCAACTCCTAATACCAGTACTTTTTTACCCATTGTTTCACCTCAAATCTATTAGTTTAGTACCATACTAATTATAGCTTCATTTTATCACAATAATCTTCTGATGCATATTCAATTTCCCGTAATCAGTTTGTCTTCCGCCCAACCAGATATATTATGAGTCCGGCCACTATGCAAACGATACCGATGATTACTGTTACGGTCTGCATCTGTCCGAAATCTGAGAACAATCCGCTTCCGTAGGTGTCCAGATAATATTCAGGCCCCCAGTCTCCTTCATTCCAGTTGATGAAGAACTTGGCGAAAATTGCGAAAACTCCAATTCCTACATACAGACCACCCAGCTTCTTAATATCCCCGAAGCCCAGATGAGTCTTCGGATTTATCGGATACATGTCAGGTTCATCAATTGTCGATCCTTTGAATTTCCACTTGGCCAGCACGTATAGAATCGGTACGAAGAGTATCCAGATCATTCCGCCAAGGAAATAATCCATGCCGTTTACAAGCGTTGACATTACACAGATTATGAGAACGAGAACGCTGCAAATGTTATGCGTTACCTTGCCACCAGGAATCTTAAACGGTACTTCTTCCTTCGGAATTTCTCTCTTCAGCTTCATACATGCGATTACTGTCAGCGACGTAACCATTACCATGAAGAATACGTCAACAACAACCAGGAATGTAAAGCTGAACGGTATCAGAGCCATTGTAACAACTGCTACAACAATCAGTCCCACATAAGGAACGCCCCTCTTTTTTGTAAGGTTAGCTACGAACCTAGGTCCAAAGTGCTCGTCAGCCAACATCAGCACGCATCTTGATCCGGTTGTCAGACATACATTGAAGATTGACGCCTGACCTATGATTGCGATAATCATGAATCCCACACCTGCTGCAGGTCCTATGAACTGATAAAGAACTGCTGAATATCCTACACCGTCAGGTTCAGTTGTCCAGTCTGCCCATTCGCCTACTGAACCAAGACCTGCCATTGTCGGCAGAATGTATGTCAGTGCAATAAGCGGAACAACTATCATCAGAGCTTTCGGGATGATCTTATGTGCATCCTGAACCTCACCGGCAATTACCGACAACTCATCAAATCCGGAGTACATCCAGATTCCTATTGCCAGTCCCGCTCCCACATGCTGGAACGCCGTATCATATTCATCCGAGAAGAACGGCTGCATCGGGCTCTGATTCATGTTCATGAAACCTACTACCGCTACTACCGCAAAGGCAATAACAATTAGTATTGAAAGCACTGTACTTACGATACTAACGTCCTTTACGCCAAGAACATTAATGGTAAAGAATATGAGTATCATTAAGATTTTCAGTGCATAGCTCATGGTATCTGAAAGAGGAACAATTTTGCCCAAATATCCGATTGCAAGTACAACGTAGACCGTATTGCATACCAGCGACCAGATTACATTACA
>JAUNIQ010000042.1 GCA_030535275.1 Bacillota bacterium
TTACTGTTGCACTGGTTGCAACAACTATTACCTTCACTGCAGGAAATACCCTGAAGGCTGAAGAAACCGGCGACGTTCCTGAAGCAACAACTCAGGCAACCGAGGAAGTAATAGTTGAAAGCAATCAGGAAAACCCTAGCACTGAGACTCAGGAAGTTGTTCTTGAGGATCAGCAGGACAGCAAGCACTCAAAGAACAACAAGAACGGTACTCACATTCACCTGAGTGGCGCTTCACTGGATGTATCACCTGTAACAATTAAGGGTGGAACCTTCAAGAAGCAGGGTGGAAAGCTGGAATCATCGGAAAATGTTGACTTTGAACAGGATGAGGTTGCTGAAGTTTATGATGGAAACGAACTTATCGGAACTATCACAATCACAACTCACGGCAAGGCTGACACAGGCGGAGAAGGAAACTACTGGGCAGATTTTTCAAAGAAGTCAGAAACAACAACGACTACAACAGCAGAGGTTACAACTGAGACTACAACCACTGAGGAAGAGGTTGTAGAACCTGAACCGGAAGAACAGCCGGAAGAACCGCTGCCTCCACTGGCAATTTCAGCTCAGTCATACGGAATGATTTATGATGCCAAAGATCACGGCTCAGAAATCACTTCAACAGTAACAAAGGGAACCAGGATTCAGTACAGACTGATGGATGGGTCAGACGCTGCACTGCTTGAACAGTATGGCACTGACTGGCTTGATGAACAGCCAACTATTAAAAATGTCGGCGTAATGTACGTTGAAGTCAAGGCTACAAATCCTGACTGTGAAAAGGTTGCAACTACAAAGTACTGGATTAGAATTCAGGAAAAGGAAGTAGTAGTACAGGCAAGTAATGTAAGCAAGATCTACGGAGATCCTGACCCTGAAAACACACTGCTTGCAGCATCAGTAACAGGATTTGAAGGCGACGATGATGAAAGCCTCATTTCCTATACAATAACAAGAGAACCGGGCGAAGAACCGGGCGGATACAGAATTCAGCCGGAAGCTGAGATGCACCAGGGCAACTACTGGATCAGATGCAACCCGGGTCTGCTGAGAATCGGCAAGGGTAATACATTTACAATCAGCTGTCAGAACCTGACTAAGGAATATGACGGAACTCCACTGGTTCCACAGCCTACAACAGCATTCAAGGGAGAAACAACTTATGAGTACATGGTTGGAAACGGACAGTGGACTAGCGAGGTTCCTTCCATTACAGAAGTTGGCAGCATTGAAGTTAAGATCAGAGCAAAGAATGAAAACTTCAACAACCGTTCAGACGTTGAAACATGCACACTGACAATTACACCAAAGGCTGTAACTGTAACACCTAAGGCTGCATTCAAGGTTTACGGACAGGATGATCCTGCCAAGTTTGAAGCAGATGTAACAGGACTGGTTTCAGGCGACAAGCTTGACTATACAATTTCAAGAGCCAAGGGCGAAAACGTTGGTCAGTATGACCTGACTGTTACCGGCGAAAAGGAACAGGGCAACTACACTGTAACATATGGTACAAACGAGTTCTCAATCGTTCCTGCTGAACTTACAGTTAAGGCAAACAGCACCGGCAAGACATACGGCGACAAGGACGGCGAACTGACAGCAACAGTATCCGGTCTTGTAGGCAAGGATGATGCAACTGTTGTTAAATACACTCTTAAGAGAGCAGAAGGCGAAAATGCCGGCGAATATGCTATCACAGCATCCGGTGCAGCACTGCAGGGTAACTACAATGTAGTTTATGAGCCGGGAACGTTCACAATTGCTCCAAAGAGAATTACTGTAACAGCAGATGATCTGGACAAGGTATACGGCGAAGACGATCCTGAACTGACAGCAACAGTTGAGGGCCTGATTGAAGGAGATAAGATAAACTATACTGTAACAAGAGGAGAAGGCGAGGAAGCCGGAACCTATGATCTTGAGGTTACAGGAGAAACAGAACAGGGTAACTACATTATCGAATACAAGCCTGGAACATTCACAATCAAGGCTGACGATAATGAAATCATCGTTTACATTACGGGCCACAACGGCGGTGAAATGTATAACGGAAAAACCCAGAAGGCAGAAGGATATGATGTAAGAATCAGCGGAAACGAAGATTTTACTGAAAATGACATCAACTTCACAGGAGAAGCCAAGGTAAGCGCAAAGAACGCAGGCGAATATGACATGGGTCTGACAGCAGAAGACTTCTCAAGCACAAGCAAGAACTTCAGCAATGTAACATTCATTGTTAAGGATGGTAAGCTGAGCATCAGCAAGAGAACACTTATCCTGATCTCTGCTTCAGCAAGCAAGATGTATGATGGCAAGGCACTTAAGGCAGAAGAAATGGCTGTTTCAGGTGATGGCCTGGCAGAAGGCGAAGCTATCGTTTACAAGTGGAATGATGGACAGACTGAAGTTGGCGAACGTGACAACGAATTCACATGGGCATTCGTAAATGCGAAGATTTCAGCAGAGCTGAACGACGCAAGTGTACAGGCAAGCCCTGCTCTGGAACAGAACTACGAGGTAACTACAGAATTCGGTACTCTGAAGGTTACTGAAGCACCTAAGGTAATCCCACCACAGAATGGTAACGGAACAACTGCTGACACAACTTATGTAACTGCAGGAACTGCAAACGGTGCTGAAACAACAGTAATTTCAGCAGACAAGACTCCACTGGCCAACAGCCTGCTGGATTCAAACTGCTGCATTCTGCATCTTCTGATCATGCTGGCTGCACTGATCATGCTGCTGTGGTACGCAAGAGACATGAAGAGACGTCAGAGAAAAATTCACGATCTTGAAGACGAACTTGAAAACGGAATACAGTAATCTGACAGTCTGAAAGACAGATAAAACACTTAGGCGGAGAGCAAACAGCTCTCCGCTTTTTTATTGTCGCGCGGGGCAGTCGAGCAACAATATATAGTGAAATACTGCCTTTGCAAAAAATATTAAAAAATTGTTAGAAACTCCCAATTTGACAAGCTTTTCTGTTATAATAACTATGTATAAATATGTAGAATGGGAAAAGTGTGAAAACACAAGATATTGGATAATATCCCGTGTTAATAATAAAGATGAAGTAAGGAGACAAAATGGAAAAGAATCTGGCAAAAACATACGACCCGAAAGATTTTGAAGACAGAATATACGAGGAGTGGGAAAAAAGCGGTGCTTTCAGAGCGGACAGAGATCCTGACAAGAAACCGTTTACTATCGTGATGCCACCTCCAAACATAACAGGACAGCTCCACATGGGACATGCCCTGGATCAGACGCTCCAGGATGTACTCACAAGATTCAAGAGACTTCAGGGATACAGCGCACTGTGGCTTCCGGGCAGCGACCACGCCAGCATAGCTACAGAAGTAAAGGTAGTTGAAAAAATCCGTGCTGAAGAAGGCAAAGAAAAAGAAGATCTTGGAAGAGAAGAATTCCTCAAGCGTGCATGGGACTGGAAGAAGGTTTACGGTGGAAAGATTACTAAGCAGTGCCGTAAGCTGGGTGACTCCTGTGACTGGGAAAGAGAAAGATTCACGATGGATGAAGGCTGCAACAAGGCAGTAAGACATTTCTTCGTTCAGCTTTACGAGAAGGGTCTTATCTACAGAGGAAACCGTCTCATCAACTGGTGCCCTGAGTGCGGAACTTCACTTAGCGATGCTGAAGTAGAACATGAAGACAAGAACGGATCATACTGGTATTTCAGATATCCGGGTGCTGATGGCGGAGAAGGAGTTGTAATCGCAACATCACGTCCTGAGACAATGTTCGGCGACGTTGCCATCGCAGTTCATCCAAGTGATGAAAGATATAAGGACATGGTTGGCAAGAATGTAATCCTGCCTCTGGTTGGCAAGGAAATTCCTATTATTGCAGACCCGTATCCTGATCCAGAAAAGGGAACAGGTGCCGTTAAGATCACACCTGCTCATGATGAAAATGACTTCCTGGTTGGTCAGAGAAACAATCTGCCTTCACCATGCTGCATTAACGAAGATGCAACAATGAATGCACTGGCAGGCAAGTATGAAGGAATGGACCGTTATGAATGCCGAAAGGCATGGGTAAAGGATCTGGAGGACGCCGGATATCTCGTAAAGATTGAAGAGATGGTAATTCCTGCAGGAACATGCTACAGATGTCACACTGTAGTTGAACCTATGCTCAGTGACCAGTGGTTCGTAAAGATGGAAGACCTGGC
The DNA here is from genome assembly GCA_030535275.1 of Bacillota bacterium. Taxonomy (GTDB): domain Bacteria; phylum Bacillota; class Clostridia; order Peptostreptococcales; family Anaerovoracaceae; genus Lentihominibacter. Next base: position 4,207 of record JAUNIQ010000042.1, read on the forward strand.
AAAGCCGGCCATGGAAGCTGCAAAGTCAGGAGATCTTCGTCACGTTCCTGAAAGATTTGAAAAGACATACATGCACTGGCTTGAAGAAATAAGAGACTGGTGCATTTCAAGACAGCTCTGGTGGGGACACAGAATTCCTGCATGGTACTGCCAGGACTGCGGTGAAATAGTAGTTGCAGAAGAAGATCCTACAAAGTGCACAAAGTGTGGAAGCACAAATCTGAAGCAGGACGAAGACGTTCTGGATACATGGTTCTCATCAGCACTCTGGCCTTTCTCCACACTGGGATGGCCTGAAGAAACAGAGGATTTCAAGTACTTCTATCCGACAAACGTACTCGTTACGGGATATGACATCATATTCTTCTGGGTAGTAAGAATGGTATTCTCTGCACTTGAAACAACAAATCATGTACCGTTTGACGACGTATATGTTCATGGTCTTGTAAGAGATGCTCAGGGCCGCAAAATGAGTAAGTCACTCGGCAATGGAATAGACCCACTGGAGGTTATTGATCAGTATGGTGCTGATGCGCTCAGATTCATGCTGACAACAGGTATCACTCCGGGGAACGATATGAGATTCAAGGAAGACAGACTTGAGTCAGCAAGAAACTTTGCAAATAAACTCTGGAACGCTTCAAGATTTGTAATCATGAATCTCCAGGATGAAAATGGCGAATTCCTGCCGATGGCAAAGTGCTGCGACGAATGCAGCGGCATGGCATGCTGCAATGACATAGCAGTTGCAGGCAATATCCGTGAAGAAGACAAGTGGATATTCTCACGTGTAAACGATGCAACAAAGTACATCACAGAAAAGATGGAAGAATATGATCTGGCCCTGGCAGGACAGAGAATATACGACCTGATCTGGAACGAATTCTGTGACTGGTACATTGAAATAGTTAAGGAAAGACTCTGGGGCGACGACGAAGAAGACAAGAAGGTAGCAAGATATACTCTGGTTAGAGTACTCAAGGAAATGCTGATTTTGCTTCACCCGTTCATGCCGTTTATCACAGAAGAAATCTGGAGCTATCTGCCAAAGAAGCCGGGTGAAGCAAACAACGAGAAGAACTTCATCATCATAGCTGACTGGCCTGAATATGATGAAGTACTCACATTCCCTGCTGAAGCCGAGAAGCTGGAAATGGCAATGGCAATTATCAGAGCCATCAGAAACATCAGAGCTGAAGCTGAAGCATCACCAGGCAAGAAGCTGACAGCAGTAATCCTCAGTGGCGAAGGCCGTGAGGAGGTTGTCAAGGCAGGCGAGAGATATATCAAGAAGCTGGCAAACATCACAGAAATCACATTCATCAATGATAAAAAGGATGTGCCTGAAGAGACAATGTCAGCAGTAGTTGACGGTGCTGAAGTATACATTCCGCTTGATGACATTATGGACTACGATGCCGAACTGGAAAGACTGACAAAGGAAAAGAAGCGTCTGGAAGGCGAAGTTAAGCGTGTAACAGGCAAGCTTTCAAATGAAGGTTTTGTAAGCAAGGCTCCGGCAGCGGTAGTAGAAGAAGAAAAGCAGAAGAAGGTTATGTACGAAGAAATGCTGGCTAAGGTTTGCGACAGACTGGCGCTGGTTGAAAAGAAAGTTAAATAAGACAGAGAAAAAGATAGATGACAACAGCAGTAGAAAAATTTGAAGAGTTTAACAAGTTTGGAAGCATCCTGGGGCTGGAGAGAGTAAACGAACTCCTCCGCCGCCTGGGAAACCCCCACAAGGGAATGAAGTACATACATGTTGCCGGAACAAACGGCAAGGGATCAACATGCAAATTCCTGGAGAAGGGCCTTGCAGGATGCGGATACAAGGTTGGACTTTATACATCACCTTACATTGAAAAATTCAACGAGAGAATCCAGTGCGACGGCGAAATGATCACCAACGAAGAGCTGGAGAAATACGGAGACCGGGCCCTGGCAAAGGCAGCCGAAATGGTTGCTGACGGCCTTGACAGCCCGACGGAATTCGAAGTTGTAATGGCCACGGCGTTCATGTACTTCAAGGATAAGAATCCTGACATCGTAGTGCTGGAATGCGGCATGGGCGGAATCGGAGATGCAACTAATGTTATCGAAGCACCGATGGCAAGCGTCTTTACAAGCGTCGCCTTTGACCATATGCACATACTGGGAGACACCCTGGCCGAAATCGCAACAGATAAAGCCGGAATCATCAAGAAGGGATGCCCTGTAATATCAAACGTTACAGACCATGACGCGGCAGCCGTAATAGCCAGACGCGCATACGACATGGACTCAAGACTCTATGACGTATCAAAGATCAAATGCACAGTAGACTGGGTTTCACCGGAAGGACAGCAGACCAGCATGGAACTCTGGGGAACCGATTACAGTGAAGTAGTAACAAAGATGATCGGACGTCACCAGGCCGAAAACCTGAAGACCGCCCTGGCAACAATAGAAGTGCTCAGAAAATCCGGACAGATAAAGATAGAACGCAGCGCACTCTACGGCGGCCTGAAAGAAGCCATCCAGCCCGGACGCTTCGAAATAATGGGACAGGGGGACGGTTCCTCTGACCCAAATTATGTGGTTCTTGATGGGGCGCACAATGATGCTGGAGCAGAAGCTGTGGCACAGACGATGAAGGATGTGTTTCCGGGCCAGAAGGTGCTGATTGTGGCAGGCATGGTAGAGAAGAAGGAAACGGACAAGGTGCTGGGACACTTTGCGGAGATTGGAACGGACTTCATTGCAACTCAGCCTGATTATGAGGAAAGAGCAATGAGCGCTGAGAATTTCGCCCAGCACATTAAGGATGTGGCAGCTAAGACCGGAAAAGGGATGAGGGTTCTGGCTATTGCCGGTTCACCTGCAGAGAGTGTTAAGGAAGCAGGAAGGCTGTCAGATGAATATGACGTGATTCTCTACACGGGTTCACTTTATCTCATAGGAGCAATCAGGAGCATCCTGATGAATAAGACGGATTATGATTATGATCGAACTCTGAAGTATGGCAGCAGCACGCCGGCAGGAGCAGGCGGCAGATAAGGGAGAAGCGATATGACCAAGATAGCAAAGGGAAAAATCCTGCTTTACTACAATCCTTACTCCGGAAACGGAATGTTCAAGAATAACCTGGATCACATCATTGACAGATGTCAGACCAAAGGTTATCAGGTAATGCCGGTAAGGGTAAACAAAGGCAAGCAGATTGAGAAGGTGCTGAGTGAAATAGATGAGAATGAATTCAGCAGAATAATTGCCTGTGGCGGTGACGGAACGCTTAATATCTGCGTTAACACCATGATAAGGCATGATATTCACCTGCCTATGGCAATACTGCCTGCAGGAACTGCCAATGATTTCGCATATTATTTCGAACTGCCTTCAGATATCGACAAGGCTCTGGACATTGCACTTGGAGAGAAGACAACCAAGGCCGATGTTGGAACAGTAAACGGCAAATGCTTTATCAATGTTGCGGCTATGGGCGCCATGGTTGACGTGAGCCAGAAGACCGACCCGACACTGAAGAACGCAATCGGACCGCTGGCATATTACCTTAAGGGAGCGAGCGAACTTACGCAGGTTCATCCTATCAAGGTCAAGCTCACAACACCGGAAAAGGTCTACGACGAAGAAATATATTTCATGACTGTATGCAATGGAGAATCTGCAGGCGGATTCAGAAAGCTGTCGCCTCATTCAATGATGAACGACGGACTGCTGGACGTTGTGGCCTTCAGAAAGATGCCTATTATTGAATTCGGTCCTCTCTTATTCGAGGTACTTAACGGCAGACATCCGCAGAACAAGAACGTTCTGTATTTCCAGACAGACAGTCTGAAGATTGAAGCTAATGAAGACATGCCTACAGATATAGACGGCGAGAGCGGAGAAAAGCTGCCGCTGGATTTTGGACTTCTGAAGAGAAGGCTGGACATATTTGTGGATCACAATACATGGAGATTTGACTGACATGATTAATTTCAGAATCAGTGAAACAGATGAATATGAAAAACTGGTTCCTTTCTTCATTGAAAATGAACTGGAATTCACCGAAGAGGACATGGAAGAGGTTCCTACTGACGTAGTTAAATGCTGGGAGATAGTGGACAAGACCGACGGAAACGACAAGCTGATAGGCGGCTTCGTTCTGGCAAAACGCGAGGGTGAATACATCTGCGACGGCATAGCCATTGCCCCGGCATGGAGAGGAACAAGGCTCGGTAAGGCGCTTCTCGACAAGGGTATCGAAGAAGTGCAAAAGCAGGGCGGCAGCAGAATGTACCTCGTAGCAAGAGCACCTGAATTTTTCAGAAAAAGCGGCTTTGAAACTGTTGGAAGAGACGAAGCACCGAATTTCTTTGAATGCCTGAGCTGTCCGCAGTATCAGGTAAGCTGCCATCCTGAAGTGATGCGGCTGGATATCTAAGGAGAACGCAAATGAATAACAGAGTTCTAAAAATCTTAATATCAATGGTGCTTACAGCGTGCCTCATTGCGACACCAGTTTTTGGGCTGCAGTCCGTAAACGGCGACGAGGGAAATGGCGATGAGCTTCTGCAGATGGACGAGGAGATGCAAAACCAGGACATGACTGATGAGGAAGGCGCCGCAGAACTCAACGGATTGTCTGAAGGTGAATTAATCGAGGAACCGGAGATTTTCGAAAGCGAACCGGAAGACACTCCACAGGATGTGGAGGTGAAGGCCGACAGCTGGAGATATGAAGACGGCGACGTGCTTCCAAAGTACGAAACTCTGGCAGAAACCCAGGTTGAGCTGCCCGAGGCTGCTGAATTAAACAGCAGCACCTACGGTGAAACAAAGGACAAGAGCTGGAAGGTGGGAAAAACAGAATACAGCGGCGGATACCTGAAGGGCATCGACGTCAGTGTATGGCAGGGCAGAGATAGCGAACTCAGAAGCAAGATCGACTGGTCAAAGGTTAAGCAGGATGTCATAGATAACGGCGTTTATGACTTTGTAATAATCAGATGCGGATACGGAATCAACACCACATCCAGAGACGACAGCGAGTTCACTTACAATGTGGAACAGTGTGAGAAATACGGAATCCCTTACGGCGTTTACCTCTACTCATATGCCACAAAGGACTCTCAGGCGAGAAGTGAAGCGGATCATGCCATGAGACTTCTGAAGGGTCATTACCCTGACTACCCGGTTTACTATGACCTGGAAGATTCATCAATAACCAAGGCAACGAAATACAGCAAAAGCAAGATTACGAACTTTGCGAAAATATTCTGTTCAACACTGGATAATAACGGCTACAGAACCGGCGTCTATGCCAATCTGAACTGGTACAGCAAGTATATAGATAAGATCAAGCTTTCAGGCTACAGCCTCTGGGTTGCCCAGTGGCCTGGCAAAACCCAGGAATACAGCAATGGCAGCGATTACAGCATCTGGCAGTGTTCGAGTAGCGGAAGTGTCAGCGGCATATACGGAAGAGTTGACATTAACCTGCTGGTTAAGCCGTATTCTGAAATCGAGAAATACATGAGCTATGAAAGCCTGCCATCCACACTGGCAGTCAGTGATGTCGATTATGATGCATATCTCAATGCAGATGTTGGAACAGTAAGAAAGGGTCCGGGAGAGGGATACAAACCGCTTTCCGGCGTAAGCCTCAGCAAGAGGCAGAAGGTCAGCGTTACCAGAACAGCAAACGGCTATTCAGAAGTTACTGACGAGTCCGGAAACACCGGCTGGATTGCCAGCGGCAAGCTGGTTTTTCCTGACACTCCGTGGGGATTCGAAGAAATAACCGAAGGTGACGGAGATGACGCTGTAACAAAAACAATTCTGATCTCTTACGCGGGAGACATTCTCAAGGATACAACGGCAAATATCGGAGGCTACATTTACGGAACCGATGCCGACGGCGTTAAGCTGGTAAGCTGCACTGAATGGTCAGGTTACAAGTGCTATACATACGACGATCAGGGACGGGCATACATAAACAAGTCCAAAACCAAGAGGAAGGCTACAGTCTATGCCAATCCGGGTTCAGCCAAGAAGGGAACGCTCAAGAAGGGCAAGTCCTTCTATGTGCTGAGGACGAGCGGCAAGTGGAGCCAGATGTCAAACGGCCTCTGGATCAAGACAAGCTACACCAAGAAAACTGCAGTATATCCGACAGTTAAGCCGAGCACAGAAAACAGATATACGACAAAGATAAAGAAGAAGACCAGAAGCTATTCGGGTCCTTCGACATCTTATATAAAGAAAAAGATTCTTAAGAAAAACAAGACAGTAACGGTAGTGGGAACTAACGGAAGCTGGGCCAAGCTGACGACAGGCAGCTGGGTACCATTAAGCAAACTGAAATGAGATTTGAAAAAAGAAAGGAAATCAACATGAAACTGAGAACAAGAACCGCAGGACTTCTGGTGGCGGCAATCGCCTGCCTTTCAATGGCTGTATCACCTGTGTTCATGTCAAATGAACAGGCTATGGCTTCAGAAGTCGACACTCAGGATGTTACAGGGGCAGGCCTTGTAATGACAGATGAAATGTATGACCAGATTGATGGTAAATACGTTAAGGATCTGCAGGCTGATCCTGAAATGGCAGTTCTCATGGACGACCCTACATTCCTGAGATATTTTGACATTGCAGACAATGGCAAGATTACAAAGAAGCAGGTTGAGACAGACGAAGTTGATCAGTTTATAGCGGAAATGGATGCAAATGCAGAAGGCATAAGCGACAGCGAAATTGTCGAAATGAACAGCGACATGAGCTGCATGGGCTGTGGAGTTTCCGGTCTCGGCAAGGCACAGATGCCTGGCAAATACTGCAGCCAGACCAGATATCACTGCATTGACATTTCATACTGGCAGGGCAAGATTACCGATGCAAACTGGCAGAAGATCAGAAATGCCGGCGTAACACATGTAATCCTGAGAGTAGGATACAGCGGCCTTTCAAACGGCAAGCACAACCCTGACTCAGTATTCGACAACAACATCAGGGGCGCTTATAAGGCAGGGCTCAAGATTGGTGTTTATTACTATTCCACAGCAACAACATCATCAGAAGCTCTTTCAGAAGCCAAGTATACAGTTGAGCTTTTGAAGAACTACAAGGACATGATTACTCTGCCTGTTGCCTTCGACTATGAAACGGGCGGAAGACTTTCCGCAAGCGTAATGAAGAAGTCAGGCAATGCATCATGCACAGCATACTGCGATTACATTAAATCATCAGGCTATACACCTATGGTTTATGCCAACTACGTGACGCTTACAAATTACCTTGATTACAAGACACTTGAAGGCAAGTATCCAATCTGGCTTGCAAATTATACAACAAGCGGAAGCGCAACCACATATCCGGGCAACTACTGCATATGGCAGTACAGCTCCAGCGGCAAGGTAAACGGACTTTCCGGAAGCATAGATATTAACTATGTCTTCAATAACGGACAGGGCGGCTTCACAGCAGAAGGCACAAATCCTTCAATGACAGCCACAGTACCAAGCTCAACGGAAAAGTCATACAAGATAATAACGAGATCAAAGATGAATATCAGAACCGGCCCGTCAACAAGCAAGAAAAAGGTCGGAACAGTTACTAAGGGCAAGGCAGTATATGCAACGAGCATCAACGGTTCATGGGCGAAGCTGACAAACGGCTATTACATGAGTCTCTCAAGCTGCAAGTTCGTGGCAAAGACAACTACAAGCGTTAATTACAGAACAGGCCCTGGAACAAAGTACAAGAAAAAGGGAACCTACAGCAAAGGCAAGACTATAACTGTTATTTCAATAAAGAATGGCTGGGCCAAGATGGACAACGGCAGATGGCTCAGCGCCAAGTATATTAAAATCCAGTAAAAGGGATTATTCTGGGTAACATGGAATACAGAGAAATATACAGCATGTGGCTTAAGAGCCCATACATAACGGACAGGGACAGGAAGATTCTAGAGTGCATGACCGTTGAAGAGGTTCACGAAGCATTCTATAAGACGGCCGAGTTCGGTACAGGCGGCATGAGAGGAATCATGGGCCCGGGAACGAACAGACTGAACCGCTACACGATTAGACTGGCAGCGAAAGGCTTTGCAGATACACTTCCGGAGAAAGCAAGAGTCGTTGTCGCATACGATACCAGAAACGGATCGAGAGCTTTTGCAGAAGAGACTGCGAAGGTATTTGCAGCCTGCGGGAAAAAGGTTTACCTCTTTGACAGACCGTCCCCCGTACCGCTCCTTTCTTTTGCAGTAAGACAGCTGAAGGCCGACGGCGGTGTTGTAATTACAGCCAGCCATAACACTAAGGAATACAATGGCTTCAAGGCATACGATGAGACAGGCTGCCAGCTTCTGCCGGATAAAACCGAGGCAATTGCAGGAGTAA
>JAUNIQ010000159.1:0-1059 GCA_030535275.1 Bacillota bacterium
TATGACCTCATGTTCTCAGTTGAGGAAGTAAATCGTCTGGCAACAGAGGGAATGCCATTCCGTGATGCATATAAGAAGGTCGGCCTTGATATTGAAGCAGGTAAGTTTACTCCAGTGAAGGAGGTTCACCATACTCACGAAGGTTCTGTTGGCAATCTCTGCACCGCGCAGATCAAGGCGCTGATGGACGAGGTGCTTTCTGGCTTCCACTTCGAGAAGGTGGACGAGGCTGTTGCACAATTAGTGAAATAAATAGTTCAGCTGAGAATTAATAATCAGTTGAAAGATAAAAAGTCCGTTTGAAAGAATAATGGACTGGTTGTTGAATAATAGTTCAAGGAATTTATGGGAATAAAAAGAATTTTTACTTGGTTAGGAATTCCTGTCATTCCTATGAGTTCCTTGCTCGTTTTCTTGCTGGTATCCTCGTTCGTGCCAATTTCTTTCAGTTCCTGTGCTGACGATGACATGTCCGAGAGTCCGGTGCCGGCCATGCGAGTGAATTATTCTTGCAACATTACGACCATCAATGCAGCTTTACAACAGACCGATGTCCCGCATCTGGATTGTCAGCCTGGTTATGTGTTGATCAATGGCCATCAGAATGCCAGCGACGTGATAGGTATGGGCGGCTTGTTGATTTTCCACAGCGCTTTCGAAGATACTTATTACGCTTTCGATCTTGCTTGTCCTTATTGCTATGATCATACACATAAGGTACAGAGAATCGAGATGAACGACACATTTGCTGCTGTCTGTCCACAGTGCGAATCGGAGTTCCGTGGCGTGCAATATGGTTCTCCTGCTGCATCCGTTGGTCCAGCTAATGCTGAAAACTTGCCTTTGCGCACTTATCGTGCTAAGAGGCTCAACTATAACACTGTGTTAGTGACCCCATAGTCTTTTTGCGTTTACAATATGACCCGATTTCTCCCTATCTTGGTTTGTCTGCTGATGACACTGGCTTTTGCTTCGTGTCATGATGACGTGTTGACTAGGGGAGACGCTCAGCCAACCGTAGACCTGGATGGAAAGGACTATTATGACTTTGGGTCATTG
>JAUNIQ010000159.1:1069-2049 GCA_030535275.1 Bacillota bacterium
TTCTTCCACACGTCGTTTGATCGTACATAATCAGAACAGCGGGACGTTGGAACTGGAGAGTATCATATTGCGAGGTGGAGCAGAGAGCCCTTTTAAAATCAATGTGGACGGTATGGCTGGAACTTCGTTTACCCGTCCGGAGCTTCTCCGCATTGCAAAAGGAGACTCGCTTTATGTCTTGCTCGAGGTGGCCGCTCCAATACAACAACAGGAGAGAGAGAAAACGCTTGAAGACTTTCTCGATATTTCGTGCAATGGCCGCATGACCAGCATTCGCCTTGTCGCTTTGTCAATGAACGTGGAACAACTCCGAGATTATACGCTCGCAGAGGATTTGCGTTGGGATGCAAGCGGCTGCAATAAGCAGATTTTTGGCACATTGACCATTCCAGAAGGAAAGACTTTGACCATTGCAGATTCCACGACCCTTTTTATGCATGATCAGTCGCGCATCGAGGTTTTTGGACGATTGATTATTGAAGGCTCATCAGATCATCCGGTAACCCTGATTGGAGACCGCACGGACAAGATGTTCGATAACCTTTATTATCGTGATATGGGCGGTCAATGGGGTGGCGTTAACTATCATCCTGGCAGTGAAGGAAATATCCTGAGCCATGCATTGCTTAAAGGAATGACAGATGGCGTCCGGATTCATCAGTCTTCTGCTTCAAAGCAATCTTTAGATGTGGATTTCTTGCCCGATGACCATCAGCAGCTGATCATTCGCAATTCAACTCTGATGAATGCTGACAGCGCGCTTGTTTATGCGGTGAATAGTAACATGATCGTGGAGAATTCGCTACTGATGAATAGTGGCGGTCCGCTGCTAGAATTGCGTGGCGGCGTTTATGATGTGACCCATTGCACATTGGCAAACTATGCATTCTGGACAGTGATCAGAGGCGAGGATCTTCTCTTGGCAAACTATGCAGAGGAAAAGGATAAGCCGATTGAGAATGCTCCACTTTATCGTTGCC
>JAUNIQ010000160.1 GCA_030535275.1 Bacillota bacterium
GGAATCAAGAAGCTTTTCGAAGAAATGTACACATAATTAAACTGTTATCAGCGTAAATCATTTAACAAAGCAGATAGAACAGAGGTTGTTGCATCAGACGGATGCAACAACTTCTGTTTTTACAGTTTTGCATTGTCAGGCAGTATTGAAATGTTAAAATAGAGAATGTATTATATCAGTAATTGTATGGGATAAATCAGACAGGACAGTAAATAATAAGCTTATGGAAACAAGAAATGTACTTGAAAAAGTGAAAAACGGAAGCATGACTGTTGAGGAAGCGGAACGCTTTTTCAGACAGGAGCCTTTTGTTGAAATGGGATACGCCAAGCTTGACACCCACAGGGAAATCAGATCCGGTTTTCCCGAGGTTGTATACTGCAGCGGAAAGCCCGATGAGTATCTGCTTGAAATATACAGAAAGCTTCTCGAAAAGAATGGTGAAGTTTTTGGAACAAGGGCAGATGAGCATCAGTATGAGATAGTAAAGGAACTCATTCCGGATATTGTTTTTGATCCTATATCACATATACTCAAGCTGGAGAAACCGGGTAAAGAGCTTGAAGGAAAGATTGCAGTATGCACAGCGGGAACAGCTGATATTCCTGTTGCCGAGGAGGCTGCGCAGACTGCTGAATATTTCGGAACCAGAGTTGAGAGAGTATTTGATGTCGGTGTGAGCGGAATTCACAGGCTTATGGCCAGCATGGATACGATACAGGATGCCAACTGCATTGTTGCAGTTGCCGGAATGGAAGGCGCACTCGCTTCAGTAATAGGCGGCATGGTGTCCTGTCCGGTAATTGCCGTTCCTACTTCGGTAGGATATGGAGCAAGCATGGGAGGCCTTTCGGCACTTCTGACCATGATGAATTCATGCGCAAACGGCATCGCAGTTGTTAACATTGACAATGGTTTTGGTGGAGGCTACATGGCCACTGAGATAAACAGACTTGCAGTCAGAGGAAGCAGAGCAGGGGAGAAGACAGATGAGTAACACATTGTATCTTGACTGCAGCAGGGGAATAAGTGGGGACATGACTGTTGCCGCACTTCTGGATCTGGGAGCCGATGAAGCAGTATTGAGGCAGGCTCTTGATACCGTTCCTGAGAGCCACTTCAGAATTGATATCGGTCGTGTTGAACTGGATGGAAAAGACTGCTGTGATTTTAATGTGAAGCTGTTTGGCGAATATGATAATCACGACCACGACATGGAATATCTTTTTGGTCATCTGAATGATAAGGCGGAAGGGCATGCGCACGTACACCCTGAAGGGCACGGTCACAGAACACTGGAAGAAGTGCTTGAAATAATAAGCCGAACTGAGCTGAACGAGGGGGCGCACAGAATTGCCTGCAGCATTTTCGACACACTTGCAGAGGCAGAAGCCGAAGCTCATGAAACAACGAAGGACGAAGTCCATTTTCACGAGGTAGGTGCGCTGGACTCCATAGCCGACATTATTTCCGTCGCTGTATGCATGGATAACCTGAATATCGATGAATGCATAATTACTGAATTATGCGAAGGCAGAGGAACCGTAAGATGTGCTCACGGAATCCTTGACATACCGGTTCCCGCGGTCAGAGCAATATCAAAACAGCATGGCCTGGTTTTGCACGAGATTGATGCTGTTGGAGAATATGTTACGCCGACAGGTGCTGCAATAGCTGCAACGCTCAGGACGGGAGACAGGCTCCCGGAGAGATACAGGGTAATAAAAGAGGGGCTTGGAGCAGGAAAAAGAAAGTATGAAAAACCCGGAATTCTTAAGGCGATGCTCATTGAGAATTTGTAAACGATAATGTACAATTATTCTATATATTCACTTCTGGAGGATAAAGCGGATGGCAACTAAAGAAAAGAATATTGATTTCGAAAAGAGAGTCAAGGACATTATAGGAGAAATCAAGGGATATGGTTTCGGAATGCTCAACGATATGATTGACCCTCAGTATGTTGACTGTGACCCTGAAAAGAAGACCGTAAGAGTCAGATACAAGAAATTCAAGTGGGAAGACAACGGTAGAGG
>JAUNIQ010000043.1 GCA_030535275.1 Bacillota bacterium
CGGAAGATACTGGTATTCAGGCGGATTCAATATCGCAGCTCTTATCGCTTGGGTTGCAGCATTCATTCTGCCACTGATTTCATTCTTCGGTGCTCAGGGTGCGTTCTGGACATTCATGAACTGCTGGAACTACATCGTAGCATTCATCATCGGATTCGTAATCTATGTACTTCTCATGAAGTCACCTGCATTTGCTAAGGACTCATATGTAGAAGAGGATGCACACGAAGCTATGACAGAAAGAGCTTAATCCGATTTATCGAACCAAAACAAAACACGAGGCTCATGCCTCAGCAGAGACTCAGTCTCAAATTATAAAGTCTGTTAAAAACTTTATATAAAGAAAAGAGCCTTTGATTAATTCAAAGGCTCTTGGTTTATCCGACACTTTCTATAAAGGAGGGACACAAATGGATCTATTAATCAAAGGCGGCAAAGTCGTAACAGCAAAGAGCACATTCAAGGCTGACGTAGCTGTAAAGAACGGCAAAATCGCTGCAATCGGAACAAATCTGAAGCCTGACAAGGGTACAGAAGTTGTTGATGCCAAGGGCAAACTCGTACTGCCTGGCGCACTGGATGGACACACTCACATGTACATGCCTTTTGGTGGAACAATCTCCACTGACGACTACTATGATGGTACTGTAGCTGCAGCTTGCGGCGGTACTACCACAATCTTCAACTTCGAAACTCAGGCTCCTGGACAGCCAATGGACAAGCTGGTTAAGGAAAAACTGGCTATCGCTGAAGAACAGGGCCCTGTAATCGACTACTCACTCCATGTAGGTGTAGGCGATGTAACAAACGAAAAAATGCTGAAGTCAATGGACAAGGTTGTTGACATGGGTATCACTTCATTCAAGGTATTCATGGTTTATGACTTTGGTGTAGATGATGGCCAGTTCTATGCAACTCTCTGCCACGCTAAGGAAATCGGCGCACTGGTAGGAGTACATGCTGAAAACAAGAACGTAAATGACTTCCTCGTAAAGAAATATCTGAGCGAAGGGAACATTTCACCTTGGTATCACTACATGTCAAAGAACGAAGCAGTTGCAGGCGAAGCTGATGTAAGAGCTATCAACCTTGCTAAGATGGCCGGTGCTGCACTGTACATTGTACATCTGGACAATGCTCAGGGTGTTGAAGCTGTTAGACAGGCAAGAGCAGAAGGATATCCAATCTTCGCAGAGACCTGCCCACAGTACCTCGAGTTCACTAAGGAAGTTTATGCTAAGGGAAGACCTGAAGTTAAACTTCGTCCACAGGACTTCGTTTGCTCACCTCCAATGAAGGGCAAAGAATCAAAGGACGCTCTGTGGGAAGGTATCAAGACAGGCGTTGTATCCACACTGGCAACAGACCACTGTCCGTTCCTGAAGAAGGAAAAGGATTGGGGCATCAAGACAAAGACAGGCAAGAAGGGCAACTTCACTACTATTCCTAACGGATGCGCAGGTGTTGAAAACATGTATCCTTACATCCTGTCAGCTGCCAACAAAGGCAAGATTACCTTCAACAAGGCTGTTGAAATCGCTGCAACTAACCCTGCTAAGCTCTTCGGAGTTGACTACTGCAAGGGTGCCATCGAAGTTGGCAAGGATGCAGATATCGTAATCTACGATCCTAAGAAGAATGTTGTTATCAACAACAAGAAGAACCAGCACGGCTCAATCGACCACACAGTTTGGGAAGGTATCGAATGTAAGGGATATCCATGTGCAGTATACAGCCATGGTAACCTGGTATTTGATGGCAAGGACTTCGTTGGTAAGAAGGGCGCTGGTAAGTTCCTGAAGCAGAAGAAGGTTAACCACAAGGGACCTGAACTTGTATAGTCAGAACTTAACAAACAACAGAGAGACCTCCACATGGAGGTCTCTTTTTTCATGCCCTCTTGACAAGCTCAGGTCAAAAAGTTAGTGTTAGTTTCGAGGTGATAATAAATGAAAATAGCAGTAACATATGAAAACGGAAATGTATTTCAGCATTTCGGCAAAACAGAAAACTTCAAAATCTATGACGTTGAAGACGGTAAAATAGTATCGGGCGAAGTAGTAAGTTCAAACGGCGAAGGCCACGGAGCTCTCGCAGGCGTACTTGCAGATCTGGGAGTTAAGGCTCTCATTTGCGGTGGCCTGGGCGAAGGCGCCAAAACAGCTCTGCAGTCTGCAGGCATAGAAGTTTGCTCCGGCGCAAGCGGCAATGCCGATGATGCTGCAGAAGCATATCTGGCAGGACAGCTCGATGATGCAGGCGTAAATTGCGACCATCATGATCACGAGGAAGAAGGCGCTTGCGGCAGTGGCTGTGGCGGTGGCTGCGGCGGATGTCACGGCGGATGCGGCGGCGGCCCGCAGATTTATCTCGAAGGACCAAATGCAGGCAAAACCGTAAGCGTTCACTACACGGGAACTTTAGATGACGGAACAAAGTTTGACAGCTCACTTGACAGAAACCAGCCGCTGGATTTCATCTGCGGTGCAGGAATGATGATTCCGGGCTTCGATAAGGCTGTTTGCGACATGGAAGTCGGTCAGACTATTGACATCCATCTGGAACCTGAAGAAGCATATGGTCCTGTTAATCCAAATGCCGTAATGACAGTGGAGCTGGAACAGCTTCAGGGTGCAGAAGGTCTTGAAGTCGGCCAGCGCGTCTTCCTTTCAAATGCCATGGGACAGCCTTTCCCTGTTACGGTAACAGCAAAGGATGATACTACCATCACATTAGATGCCAACCACGAACTGGCAGGCAAACCGCTCAATTTCACAATTAAGCTTCTGAGCGCCGAATAAGGATAAACAGAGCAAAACATAAATACGCATAATAAAAGAGCTGCATGAATTCATGCAGCTCTTTCTCTATTCCTCTCTGTAATTAGCCAACCACCAGTGATGGTGCTGAATATACTCTTGTCTTCATCTCTGCATCCAGCTCATACAGGCTCTTGCTGTCTGAACCGAAGAGTTCGAACTTTGTAACGTTATCATCGGCATTGTCTTCTTCCTCTGCCTGTTCCTTTACGAACCAGTCGAGGAACTGCATTGTTCTGAAATCCTTAACGGCGAATGCCTCAGCATAGATATCATTGATCAGAGCAGTTACTACTCTTTCGTGTTCTGCACCCATCTTGAGCGGGTCGATAAATGCCTTGTATTCCTTATCCGGCTTGTCGATTGCTTCCAGGCTGATTGACTCACCCTGCTGCTGCAGGTACTGAATGAACAGCATTGCGTGATCGCGCTCTTCCTGAGCCTGAATCATATACCAGTTGGCATAGCCGTCAAGACCTGCGTCCTTATAGTAGTTTGAAAAATCCAGATAGAGATATGCTGAATAGAATTCTGCGTTAACCTGGTTGTTTAATAATTCTTTTACCTTTGCGTTTAACATTTGATTTCCTCCTTGCTTTTGTATCTATAACAATGTATTTTATTTCATGTTGTATCTTAATTATAGGTAATCGGACTGTTTTTGTCAAGTATATATATTCCCCCATTTAACCGATTTTATGTTATAATCTCTAAGGATTAAATTTTGAAAGGAAAACACTATGGACTACAATAAGCTTGCGGAACTCTTATTCCCTGAAATAGACAAAACCCCTGAGGATTATGAAGCCCTCTACCCTGCCCGTGAAGAAGGCAAGGTCATTACACGTCTGGGCCCTTCTCCTACAGGATTCATACATCTGGGCAACCTTTATGGAGCCTTTGTTGATGAGCGCCTGGCCCATCAGAACGGCGGTACATTCTACCTTAGAATAGAAGATACCGACGACAAGCGTTTCGTTGAAGGTGCCGTTGAAACCATCATTAATTCCCTGAAATTCTTCGATATAAGCTTCGATGAGGGTGCTTCCCTTCCGGAGGACGGAGAAGCATACGGGACAGCTGAAACAGGCGATTACGGCCCTTACTTCCAGTCAAAAAGAGGCGAGATATATCAGGCTTTTGCCAAGAGACTTGTCAGTGAAGGAAAGGCTTATCCTTGCTTCCTGACGGAAGAGGAGCTTGCTGACATCAGAGCTCAGCAGGAGGCAAACAAGGAAACTACCGGCATCTACGGCAAGTACGCAGAAAAGAACCGCAACCTTTCCTATGAGGAGGTTGAAGCAAACATTAAAGCAGGTAAAAAGTATGTTGTCCGCATGAAGTCACGGGGCAACGCAATCGACCCTGAAAACTGCTGCATGGAGAATGGCGCAGAATGCAAAGGCAACACAGGCAATGTTACATTCCAGAACAGAGACGGCGTCATGTACATCAAGGTAATGGATGCCATCCGCGGAGAAATTGCAATGCCTTCAAATGATCAGGACACTATTATCCTTAAGGCAAACGGCATACCTACATACCACTTTGCCCACGTAATCGATGACCATCTAATGAGAACAACTCACGTGGTACGAGGTGAGGAATGGCTCATGTCACTTCCTATTCACGTTGAACTCTTCGAAAAGTTCAAATTCCAGATGCCTACATACTGCCACACTGCAGTTCTCATGAAGGTTGATGAAGAAACAGGCAACAAGCGCAAGCTCTCCAAGAGAAAGGACCCTGAGCTCTCACTTGATTACTATAGGAACGAAGGCTATCACCCTCAGGCAGTGAAGGAGTACCTGCTTACAATCCTCAACTCAAACTTCGAGGAATGGCGCATGGAAAATCCCGATGCATCAATAGACGAGTTTGAATTCACTACAGAAAAGATGAGCAGTGCAGGTGCACTCTTTGACCTGAACAAGCTCAATGATATTTCCAAGGATGTTCTTCTGAAGATTCCTGCTGCAGAGCTGGCAGATTTCATGATCGACTGGGCACGCGTATTCAAACCGAATGCATTGCCTTTGCTTGAGGATAAAGAATACCTGACAAAGATTCTTGACCTTGGACGCGATGAAGCAAAACCAAGAAAGGATCTGATTTACGCAAAGCAGATATTTGACTTTATCAGTTACTTCTATGATGATTATTTCGTAATCCAGGAGAGTATTCCTGAACAGGTCAGCGCTGAAGATGCCAACGAGATTCTGAAGAGATATCTGGATACATATGACCACAGCGACGACCAGTCACAGTGGTTTGAAAAGATCAGAGCAATTACGGTCGACATGGGCTATGCGGTCAAGCCTAAGGATTACAAGAAGCATCCGGAAGAATACAAGGGCTCCGTTGCTCACGTTAGCACGGTTATCCGACTCGCAGTAATGGGAAGAAGTCAGTCACCTGATGTCTGGTCCATCCAGCAGATTCTTGGAGAAGACAGAGTTCGCGAAAGAATATCCGAGCTCATTGGCTAATATGCCAGATAAAAAAAGATATAATAAAACAGCGGGTATGATATGTACCCTCCCTCCTGGGCGTCCAGGAAAGAGGGTACATATCAAAATAAGCAGAATTGCTGTTAGCATTTTTTCTTTTGTCCGGTCTTGTTTTTCTTAGCCACTAATACTGCCTTTCCCTTGGCTTACGACCAGCTGTTCAGGTAGTCCTCCTGTTCCGGTGTAAGCCTGTCAATCTCAATCCCCCAGGCAGCAAGTCGTCGCCTTGCTATTTTTTCATCGATTTCTCCCGATACATCAACCAGCTTGTTCGGAAGCTTTCCGCGGTTCTCCAGAATGAACATTGCGCTCAGAATCTGAACTGCGAAGCTCAAGTCCATTATTTCTGCAGGGTGTCCGTCTCCGGCCGCGATATTTACAAGCTTCCCTTCACCGATAACATTTACAGATCTGCCGTTCGGCAGAGTGTAGCCCATAATGTTATTGCGGGTTTCTTTCTTGTCTGTTGCAGCTTCTTCAAGCCCCGCCATGTCGATTTCCACATTGAAGTGTCCGGCATTGGCAAGTATTGCCCTGTCCTTCATTGTCAGCATGTGCTCGACTGTTATTGTTTTATTGCATCCCGTTGCTGAAATGAACATGTCTCCCAGAGGTGCTGCCTCTTCCATCTTCATTACATCGTAGCCATCCATTTTGGCTTCCATGGCTTTAACGGGATCGATTTCCGTTACTATTACTCTGGCTCCCAGAGCTGCCGCTCTCATTGCGATTCCGCGGCTGCACCATCCGTATCCTGCGACTACAACCGTTTTGCCGGCAACTATGAGATTCGTATTTCTCATGATGCTGTCCCAGACACTCTGTCCCGTTCCGTAACGGTTATCAAAGAGGTGCTTGCAGTCTGCATCGTTTACAGCGACCATCGGGAATTTCAGAACTCCCTCCTTCTCCATGACCTTAAGTCTGTGGATTCCGGTTGTCGTTTCTTCACATCCACCCCAGCATTCCTCTGCCAGATCAGGACGTCTGCCGTGAACAAGTCCGACAAGATCGCCGCCGTCATCGATAATGATGTTCGGCCTGTGCTCAAGACACATTTCTATATGTCTGTTATATTCTTCTTCAGTGGCCCCGTGGTACGCGTACACGGATATTCCGTCTTCCACAAGTGCTGCACACACATCGTCCTGAGTGCTCAGGTTATTACTTCCCGTTGCAGCCATCTGTGCTCCGCCTGCTGCCAGAACCTTGCAGAGATATGCTGTCTTCGGTTCCAGATGTATTGACAGGCTTATGCGTACGCCTTCAAAAGGCTTTGTCTTCAGAAACTCCTCTTCGAATGCTCTCAGAAGAGGCATGTTGTTCTTAACCCAGTCTATCTTTGTATGACCATATGAGGCCAGTCCTATATCACGGATTTCATAATTCATCGAAATCTTTCACTCCTATATACTACTATCAACCGTACACTATCTGTACACAACAAAAACAAATATAAGTATAATTATTCAACAGCAATGCCACCCAGATAAACCTTCTCAGGCTTCAGATATCTGTCGCAGATGACGAAATCCGCATACTTTCCGGGCTCGATTGAACCGATTAATTCCTCTGCTCCAATTTCCCTGGCAGGTGTAATCGTAGCTGCCGTAATGGCCGTTTCCATTGGAATTCCGTACTCTATGGCATTAAGCATGCATGTGTAGACATTGCTGGCTGATCCTGCAATGGTGCCGTCCTCCAGACGCGCCGGCTGACCTTCCTCCAGGAACACATCCTGTCCGCCAAGCTCATATTTTCCCGGCGGCATGCCGCAGCATCTCAAAGAGTCACTGATAAGGCAGATGCGTTCAGGGAAGAGCTTGAATGCCATCCTTATTGAGCTTGGATGAACATGGTATCCGTCGCAGATAAGCTCAGCCACTACATTGTCCGACTCAGAACCGGCTCCGATTACTCCAGGCTTCCTGTGATGAATCGGAGGCATGGCATTGTACAGATGAGTAAGATGGGATGCCCCCGCATCGATTGCTGCCTTTGCATCTTCATATTCCGCATCGGTGTGAGCTATTGATACGGTTGCCAGTCTGCTTGCCTTCTCCGCAAACTCTGCTGCTCCAGGCAGTTCAGGCGCCACGTCTACTATTCTCACCAGGCCGCCACAGCCATCCTGCAGCTTCTCGAATGCTTCGAAATCAGGGTCTCTCAGGTAGGCTCCATTCTGCGCTCCCTTTTTCTTTTCGGAGAAAAACGGTCCCTCCATGTGAATTCCCATAAGCCTTGCGTGGCCCTCCGGCATTTCATCAAGAAGTCTTCTGCCGCAGTCAAAGGCCTTCGCCAGCACTTCATAAGGCAGAGTCATGCCTGCAGGCGCGAAGGACGTTACGCCCTCTCCTGCAAGGTATTTTGCCATCTTCTTCAGGCCCTCGTAGTCTCCGTCGGAAAAATCCGCGCCCATGCTTCCATGAGTGTGCACGTCTACAAGTCCCGGAATGACATATCTGCCATCCAGGTCAATTACTTCTTTATCATCTGATTCGTGACCTTCTCCAACGAATGCGAATCTGCCCTTTTCTATGCTGAAATCGCAGTTTTTGAAATCCCCGTCAACGAATACTTTTCCATTAATGAATAACATTTTCTTACCTCGCTATTTAACTTCAGGCAGACTTGCCGCTGCTACAGACTGTCCCACGCGACGGGTCTTCTCGTCAGGCAGCATTACCGTCAGCTGATCTGCAAAATCAGGGTACTCTTCCTTAAGCACTCTGTTGCACTCATTTACAATTATTTCTCCACCGGTTCCCGATGCCACACGTCCCAGAATCTGAACGTATTTCAGATCATAAAACAGTCCATAGAGAACCAGAGTGTGAGCAAGGTAAACACCAATTGATTCAAATATCTTTCTCGCTCCGACAAGCAGCTTGAGTCCGCAGTGGCCATTGCATACCGGAGCAGCATCGCAGGCCTTGGCAGGATTGACTCCATCACCAATGCGTCCCTCCAGAATATCCTGAACAACCTTAAGCTTCTCTGCAGGTGCCAGCTCCTCATCGAGAGCAATTCCCGCTGCAGGTGCCAGCTTGATTACGCAGTCCTGTGAGAAGTATGTAGCTCCCACACCTGTATCGCCGGACCATGGATCTGCCATGGATTCCTGATTGAGGTCTACAGGTGCAAAGGCAAGCTCATTGAACCAGCCCAGCACGTTGCGTTCAGCATTTACATATCCGCCGGCTTCACTTGTTCCCATGGCGATTCCCATTACAGGAGCAACACCCATGCTCATTGCACCGGCGAGAGCCGTAACGTCGCCGTCATTTGCAACAACGATAGGAACATCGCCGATTTCCTTTGCGGCACGGTCATAAACCGTCTTAACCTCATCCCAGTTATCTCTGGAGATCTTCAGGAATATGGATGAAACCATAGGTGCATTTCCAATGAGAACACCGGCAGTTGAAACGCCTATTCCGTCGACTCTAGGCATCTTTGATGCGGCCGTTTTGAAGGAGTCAACAATGCCATCGTACTGATATGAAATGTCTTCTGAAAGTTTAGGATGCCATACAACCTCTTCCGAATATACTGTTTCTCCATCTATTACAGCTGAAACCTTTCTATCAGATCCGCCTGCATCAAATCCTATTCTGCAGCCTTCCAGATGTCCGCCTACAGACTTGTCTGAATCGTTTGCCTCAGGCAGATTCTCAGGCTCACAGATTTCAAACTCAAATGGACGCTCGTAGGTGTTCATCATGAAGTTCACGTCGAAGTCTCTGGCTGCTCCCAGAACGTAATCTTCTTTAACCTTCAGAGCCTCTTCATCGCAGCCGCAGACTGTAACCTTCCATCCGCCTACGCTCCAGAGACAGAACTTAATGTATCTTTCCAGATAACGCAGATTTGCCTCTTCGAAATCTCTGCTGCGAAGCTTTGTTTCAAAGACGGTAACCTTTCCCTCTTCACGTTCAATTGCGATTCCGATCGGTCTATCAGCTTCCTTTTCATATTCAATCATCCAAACGCCCATAGGGATAAAATCCTCATCCAGAGGCGGCAGGTTTTTAACGTCAATCTCAATTCCTAAATAGTTCATCCTTATTCTCCTTATTTAACAATGGATGCGACAATGCGATTCATCTCATCCCACTTTTCTTCCATGTCGCTTACCAGTTTCATCTGGCTCTGGCATCTTGCCAGATTGTGTCCCGGATACTTTGTTGCGAAGTATCTGTCTCCGTCAAGATAATCCGTCAGGAATCTTACCGCCAGCTCCAGAGTAATGGTCTTGGCACCCAGCGGCAGCATTTCGATTTCCCTGTCAGACAGGTCGCTGCATGCCGAAATAAAGCCCCTTGTGAAGACCTCAAAGAGGTGCATGTCACATTCAACCTTCGAAAGATCCTTCTCATCTTCGGCAGCAGTCGAAGCTCCGAATCTTATGCAGTCACCGTAATCATAATGTGCCAGCCCCGGCATTACCGTATCCAGGTCAATAACATATCTCAGCTTCCTAGTATCCGCATCGAGCAGCACGTTATTCAGCTTGGTGTCATTATGCGTTACCCTTGTCGGCAGCTCGCCGGACTCTCTCATTTCCTGGAGGATTCCCGCTTCAGCTTCTCTTCCTAATGCAAAGTCAATCTCATGCTTTGCTTCCTCAATTCGAGGTGCAAGCTCCGGATTGTTCTCCGCTCTTTCCAAAGCTTCGTGGAAGAGCCTGAACCTGTCAACGGTGTTGTGGAAATTCGGAATGGTTTCGTGAAGTGTCTCTGCAGGATAATCTGCCAGATCCGAAATGAAGGTTCCGAATGCCACTGCACATTCATAAAAATCCTCGTCGGATTCAGGAGCTTCAATGCTGATTGTATTCTCAGCGAAAGGAGTCACTCTGTAGTAGCCGTCTGCCTTAATGAATGTACTTCCGTCCTTTGTCTTAACGGGAGCAATCACGTGGGCTTCTGTGCCCTCTGCTCTTGCTTTTGCATCAAGGTACTCTGTAACACCTGAGATGTTTTCCATGAGGGCGGGAACGTCCTTGAAGGCTTCTTCGCTTACTCTCTGAAGGATGTATTTCTTCCCGCTTTTCGTAGTTGCCAGGAAAGTGTTGTTGATAAGCCCGTTTCCAAAGGCTTCACAGCTTACCGGCTCACTGTCCAGTTCAAAATTCGTGAGAATTTCTTTGTAATCCATTTATTTTCCTTTCAAAATGAGTCAGAAGACCTGCCCTCTGACTCATTATTTTTTATTCAACCGTAACTGATTTTGCCAGATTCTTCGGCTTGTCTATGTTGCAGCCACGCTCCAGGGCAACATAGTATGCGAATATCTGCAGCGGAACTACAGCCAGAACAGGTGCCACTTCGTCAGCGCACTGAGGAATGTATATTACCTCATCTGACGTCTTCTCGATTTCTGTCTTGCCGTCCTTGGCCACTCCTATGATGTGAGCTCCTCTTGCCTGAACCTCTACAATGTTGGATACCATCTTTTCATAGAGCTTGTCCTGCGTTGCAAGTGCAACTACCAGGGAATCTGCATCCATGAGGGCAATGGTTCCGTGCTTCAGTTCACCTGCCGCGATGGCAAATGAATGTATGTATGATATCTCCTTCAGCTTCAGTGATCCCTCATAGGAAACGCCGCTGTCGAGTCCTCTTCCGATGAAGAATACATGGTCATTGAAGTGGTATCTTTCTGCAAGCTTCCTGTACTTGTCTTCACTGAGGAGCACTCTGTCAACCTTGCCCGGAAGCTCCTTGAGTTCCTTCAGAATGAAGTCGTAATAATCCTTGTCGATTGTTCCCTTTGTTGAACCCATGTACAGCCCAATCAGGTACATGCAGATAAGCTGAGTTGTGTAAGCCTTTGTTGATGCAACTGCAACTTCAGGACCTGCCAGAGTGTAGAATACATCATGTGATTCACGTGCTATTGAACTTCCCACAGCGTTTACTACTGACAGGATTCTGGCTCCTCTGTCCTTGGCATCACGAAGTGCCGCCAGTGTGTCGAGGGTTTCGCCTGACTGGGAAATTGCAATGAACAGAGTCTTGTCGTCAATGAATGTTTCTCGGTATCTGAATTCGGAAGCGACGTCAATTTCAACAGGAATCTTTGTCATCTTCTCGATTACCATCTTTCCGACGAGGCCTGCATGATAAGCTGTTCCGCATGCAACGATATAAACCTTGTTGAAGTTATCTATGTCTTCCTTTGTCATGGAAATGTCATCGAGCTTAATTGAATCATCAGGGTTCAATCTGTTAAAGAGTGTCTCCTGAATTACTCTTGGCTGCTCGTGTATTTCCTTGAGCATGAAGTGATCATAATCAGCCTTGTCCGCAGCATCAGCCTTCCATTCAACTGCCTGAACATCACGTTCAACTTCGTTTCCGTCTTCATCGTAGATAACTACCATGTCCTTTGTCAGGACTACAGTTTCATTGTTTTCGATGAAGTAAACGTCACGAGTGTATTTGAGCAGAGCAGGTACGTCACTGGCAATCATGTTGAAGCCGTTTCCGTGTCCTACTACGAGCGGTGCATCCTTACGTACCGCAACGATCTTATCCGGTTCATTTATAGCCATTGCAGCAACAGCATAGGCTCCGCGCATGTCAGCAACCGCCTTGTTTACTGCTTCCAGAAGATCTCCATCGTAATAGAGACCAATCAGGTGAGCTATTACTTCAGAGTCAGTTTCGGACTTGAATTTTACACCGTACTCCTCTGCCAGCCATTCACGAAGTTCCTGATAGTTCTCGATGATTCCGTTGTGAACTATGGCAATGCTGTTGTCCATGTTGCCGTGAGGGTGAGCATTCAGTTCGGTCGGTTTGCCGTGAGTTGCCCATCTTGTATGGCCTATGGCAACAGGTGCATCAAAGTCCGGGTCTGAAACCTTTGCTTCCAGGTTCTTCAGCTCTCCTACTGCCTTTGTGATTTGGATTGTATTTCCATCAGGAATCGCTATTCCCGCCGAGTCGTATCCTCTGTATTCAAGACGTCTGAGACCGTCTATTACTTTCTCTTTCGCGTGTTCAGTTCCAATATATCCTACTATTCCGCACATGTTATCCTCCTTAGCTGAATCTCTTTGTAATCAGCCTTGCC
>JAUNIQ010000044.1:0-11322 GCA_030535275.1 Bacillota bacterium
AAAAACGAACAAAGCCCTTCTTATTTTTCGTATTGTTACATCAGAATAACAATGAGTTATAAGGAGGGTTTTTATTATGACAAATATGGAAGCACAGTTATGCTTTGCACCATACATTCCGAATGATGTTCCTGCAAATCAGGTGTTGGTAGCACCGGAAGGAGTATGGCATCCGATGGATGATGGCCGCTGGCCGCTTCATCCGTTTTCGTATGATCGCTGGGAAAAAGAAGAGCTCAGTTGGTATGACGGCTGCTACATTCACGCTGGTCTGAACCCATTCATGTTCTACGATGTTAAGGGAAAAGATGTATTAAACCTGATGGAGTATATTTCCATCAATACATTCAGACAGTTTCCGGTAAATAAAGCTCGTCATACCGTGATTTGTGGTGAAGATGGCAAGATTATCTGTGATGGTATTATGATCAGAAGAAGTGAAGAAGATTTCATATTTGCAAATCTTCCGGATCCGGCAGTATTTAATCAGCAGATGGGCGGAAAATATAGTTTTACCAGTGAAGATACTCAGTATAAACGTTTCTTCTTCCAGTTATGCGGTCCGAAATCTCTTCAGATTGTAGAAGAAGTATGTAAGCAGGATCTTCACGGGTTGAAATTTATGTACACCGAGGATGCAAAAATCAAAGGACATGATGTGTTTATCCTGAGAACCAGCATGGCAGGTACTTTGGGGTATGAAGTTCATGGCAACATCGAACATGCACGGGAAATCTACCAGGCAATTCTTGAGGTTGGTGAAAAATACGGCATTCAGAAGCTTGGTCGTTATGCATATGTAAATGCACATTGTGAAGGAAGTATTCCTCAGTTATGCGAACACTTTGCTTCTCCGTTTATTCCGCAGCCTGTAATCTCAGGAAGTATTCCAAGAGACTCCGAACTGATCTACAGAAGCCCGATTGATCTGGGCTGGGAGAACCTGATTCGTTTTAAAAATCATGAATTTATGGCGAAAGCTGCACTGGAAAAAGAGCTGGAACAGCACCATAATACCTGCGTTCATCTGATTTTTGATAAGAGCTCTGTTCTGGAAGTTGTTGCAGGTTCCATGGATCCCGAAAAACAATATGATACCATCGACATGGTGATGGACTATGACCATGTTCGTAATAATGGCGGTATGCATATCGATGCAGTATATGATGGCGAGAAGATGATTGGAGCATCTTCCGGACGTATGCTTTCTCCAAAGACAAGAGAGATGATCTCTATCTGTACCATTGACCAGGATTATGCAGTAGAAGGGAAAAAAGTAGAAGTATTATGGGGAAATCCTGGTACCAATCAGGTAAGAATCAAAGCAACTGTTTCTTTATTCCCATACATAAAAGAAGGACGAAATGCGGACTTTGACGTAGAAACCATTCCGCATCCGGTACTGTAAAAATGAAGGATATAAAAGCAACAGTAAATCTGTTGATCAATATTGTAATGGGAGTTGTACTTGGCGTCACAGGTCAGGTAATAAACGGACAGTTTTCGCTGCTTGCCTTCGCACAAAGCTTTGTCTTGAGTATGGGGGTTGGCTATCTAATTGGTACCTATGTTCCCATAAAAGAAGCGGGAGACAAAGTGGCTCATATATGTGGGATGAAAGAAGGAATGGGTGAATATCTGATTTCCACTTTGATCGTTGCAGTCAGCATGGTGATACTGATTACCTTTTTCTGTGTTTTTGTACAGGCGGGAACAGCAGTGCTTCCGATATTTCTTCATATGATTGTTCCGTTTTTGATCGTAGGAGTCATTGCAATTGAAATCAGTTCTTACTGGATTACAAAAATAGCAATTACAATCTGTAAATAAGTAAAGGAAAAATAGAAAAAGCCTATTCTTTTCAGAATGAGCTCAGACTGTAGACAAAGTCCGAGGCACAACGCCTCGGATTTTTGCTTTTTTGATCTGCTGGACGAACCATCCTCGAACCTTGACATGGCTTCCTTAATACATGTCAGGCTTTCAAACTGTTTTTTGATGTTCGAAAGCTCCGCCGGCAGGAATAGAAAGAGACCGCCGGCGGGGCTGGATCCTATTAAAAATAGAATCCGATCCTGCCGGCGGCCTCTCATGTAATTTATCTGGTTAAACCAGCCGATAGTTACAAATCGGTTCCTGAATATTTTGGCCTTATAGACGAAAAGATCAATTTGAGCATATTCCGGCATAAGGCAGTCTTTATGGCATGTGCCGATTATCTTATGAATCAGAAGATCGTTTCTTTGCCAAGCAGGAAATCCAGTACATTGATATGACGAATGCCGTTTTCATCCGTAAATGACGCCGGAATATCCCGACGCATAACGATTTTCTCAAAGAAATCATTCGTCAGTCGCAGAGAGTCCAGTTCACTGGTTGTCTTTTCTGTATGAGACATTTCATAGGCGGATTGGATATATACCTTTTTGTCTCCTTGATTGACAACAAAATCAATTTCTTTTTGCACCTTCTGATCTTTTCGCCTGTCGAGAACGACACCAACATCAACGGAATATCCCTGTATAATCAGTTCATTGTACAGGATGTTTTCCATGATATGACCCGGATCAAATTGCCGGAAATTAACTCGCGCATTACGGAGCCCGATATCTGTGTAATAATATTTGTTTGGATACTGAAAATATCGTTTTCCCTTGATATCCCAGCGCTTTGCTTCGCTGATCAGAAAGGCATTCTTCAGGTATTCCAGGTAACTTGAAACAGTTTTAGGGCTGATATTCGCTCTTTTTGTACTGTTCAGTGTGTTTGCAATATTGGTAGGATTTGTCAGAGAACTGACAGATGACGCAAGAAAGTCCAGGATATCAGAAAGTACATCAGGGCGTTCAATTCCCTCACGCTCAATGATATCCTTGATATATACCTCATTAAAAAGCTGTGCTAAATAGTCTTTTCGCTGTCGGTCTTCCTTCAGATTCAGAAGGTATGGCATCCCGCCATAAAGCATATAGCGGTCAAATGCATCTCTTTTATCTCCACCCACAGCGGCAAAGAACTCCCGGAAAGAAAGAGGATATACATGGATCTGCGAAGAGCGGCCGCGAAATTCTGTTACAATGTCGCTTGACAGCATCCGGGAATTGCTTCCTGTGACATACACATCAAGATTTTTGTATCCTCGCAGCTCATTCAGCATGTCATAGATCGTCACCTGTTCACCGGACAGATCCGGATCTGGAACGGAAACAGACAGCTGAATTTCATCGATAAAGAGATAGTACTGTTGTGCGCTGTTTTGTATCTTTGCCTCGACCATACTGCTGAGAGCAATTGGGCTGCGGTATTTTACATCTTTGCGTTTATCAAGTTCGATTGTAATGATGTTCTCGGCACTTGTCCCCTGTGACAGCAGATAGTCACGAAACAGTTCGAATAAAAGAACGGACTTTCCGCACCTCCGGATTCCGGTAATAACTTTGATCTGTCCATCCCACATATAGGAAACAAGCTGGTGAAGATAAAGATCACGTTGTATCATTGGCGCCTCCTGATATTACGTACTTAGGCCGTAATCGTCTTAAGATCGTAATTAAAGTATAGTCCGTTGAGCCCTGCGGTTCAACATGAAATTACGCACTTGAGACGTAAGTGGCATAAGATAGTAATCAAATATAACACCAGGGCGATCGAAGCCGACAGATATTGAGCTCCTCGGCGGCTTTCTCCTGCGTCGTACCTTTCGCTTTGCGGAGAGTTTTCAGACGTCCTGCAAAATTGGCGGTTTCTAAACTATACATACTTTTTCCTTTCCGCCTGATGCGGGGAGCGGAAGGATACACCTGCAAGCAGTACGGTCCGGAACCTTCAGAGCCTGACAAGGGCGCAAAAAGATAAGGGTACCGATACTGCTTTTCCCTGAAAACGGGAAATCGCAATATGTGTATCCTCGCCCTTAATGCATGTCAGGCTTTCAATATGAGTTTTGATGTTCGAAAGCCCCGCCGGCAGAAATAAAAAGAGACCACCGGCAGGACTGGATCCTGTAAAACAGAATCCGGTCCTGTCGGCGGCCTCTCATGTAATGTATCTGGTTAAACCAGCCGATATCCGTGTATATGACCTGGAAATGGTCTTATATAGCCTGTTTCATCTCGGCCATTCCGTCGTTATACAAGTATTCGATTTGAATTTTTGAATTGAACTTATGTCAGATCTGTGCTTTACCTTGCTAC
This sequence comes from Bacillota bacterium, assembly GCA_030535275.1. GTDB lineage: Bacteria > Bacillota > Clostridia > Peptostreptococcales > Anaerovoracaceae > Lentihominibacter. The sequence goes on from JAUNIQ010000044.1 coordinate 4,194, forward strand.
TGGCGACAGCCCCTTTGGAGCGTATACCTCAATCGTGCCGTGGCGTCTGCCCTTCGGTATTCGAATGCTTACGGTTCTGCCTCTGCTGCAGACTGCCTTAAATTCGCCCTTTCCGTTCTGATAAGCTGTGATACGCTGACCACAATTCGGGCAGTACCAGGAGAGCGCGCGCCATGAAAAATCTCCAGTCTCTGTCATCTGTGACCTCTCCATTCGTACTCAACAATATTTCAAATGTTGTTCCAGCTTTTTGACGGTGTAAACCATGGACAATTGGTTCTCACCTGCAAGCCTTATTCTGGTCACGTTCCCGCACTGGTCACACTCCATCCAGCCCCCGTTTCCTCCATTAAAAGTCCGCGATTGATTTTGCCGCAAATGGGACATTTCACGTCATATGTTCTCAATTCCAGATACCCCCTCTCAACGGGTTCACCCAAGTGCTTTGATGACATGCTTCGCGACTCCCTGAACTACCAGCTCCCGAACCCGGATTTCTTTGTCCGGATATCGCTCCTTATTGCAATATCGCAGAATTACTTCCCCGGTTTCTTCATCCACACCTGCATAAAGCTTCAGCGTATTCAGCTGGTGCTCGTCCAGCGCAACCACAATGTCACCAACATTAGCGGAACTCTGTTTTCTGATAACGACCATATCTCCATTGTCGATGCCCGCGTCTGTCATGGAATCTCCATCCGCCTTCAGGATGTAGAAGTCACCATGCCCGAAAAGGGAAACAGGCAGGCTGACATACTCTACAATATTCTCCTCCTCGGTTTCCGGTTCACCACAGGGGATTGCGCCGACCACCGGGGTAGAAATGCTGCCGCTGGAGAACTTGCTGATCAGCTTTGTTACGATGGTTCGAGTGGTTCCGTCGTACTCAAGCATTCCGCGTTCATCCATGGCCACAAGGTAGCGATAAGCAGTGGCTTTTGACACACCGACACCCAGCGCAACTTCATTTACGGACGGTGTGGTCTGTCTTTCGCAGTAATATTGATCGATATAGGCACTGATCTGGTCCATCAGTTCCAGTCTCTTGGTGCATAACTGTCAGTGTAGTGAGTTTGCCAGTGCAGTGAAAAAATATGTATTGACTAATCTTGCCAAATGAATTAGATTTAGGTTGTTCATCGAATGTAATACGCTGTGTCGAAAAGGTGTCTGCATGCAGATGCTAATTTGACAAGGTGTATCGATTCTAAAGGGTCTTCTGATCGGTGTCTGTTTACAGATGCTTTAATCAGACGGCTCTTTTTTCTTTCCCCATTTCAAATAATCGTAAATCATGATCAGTCTCCTGATATTTGTTTTCACTGCAGGCGTTTCTTCTTGCAGGATATTCTTGTTTTCGCTAAATAATTCTCGTAATACAGCTTCCAGTTCACCAACATCAATTTGATCCTCTGTCAAATATGCAATCAATCTCGTCCTCTTTTCCAGAGACTCGTCTTTTTTGTTCCAAATTTCAAGTACAGAATGAAAGTCTTTTGCCGTATGACGTTGATTCTTAATTGTCTTGGAGATGATCTCTTCAAATGTGAACGTGTCCGCTATCTGCTCAGCCAGTGGATGTTTCTCCTTTGCATTCTGCAATAGTTTATTAACCGGCAATTTATTGGAATTATGTTTCAACAGTTTTGGAAAGGCATAATGTAATAGCTCATCTGAACTAAAATTTAAATCACCAAGCACGATATTTCGGTACCATTCGCTTCCGTCTAGTCCACTTAAGCCCTTTAAACCCAGTGCTGATGCCCGACCAATAGCTAACACAAAATCTTCATCATCTACTCGTGCATCATCAATAGATGCAACTCGCATCGTTGCTGTCGGATTACTTGTAATGACATAACGATATAATTCCTGCTTAAAATGACGTAACAACCGAACAGGAATTTTTGTTTTTTTGTTTTCCAATGCGCGGAACAACAAAGAGAAATCGCTAAGTCCCACTTTTTTCATCATCAATGGCTTATCGTTAACCATCACTGTATATGGTGATATTTCTACGCCGTCGCCATGATCTTGCAGATATTCTACAAAAATAAATCTATCAGAAAGTTTGCGGACTTGCTCGTTATCCAGGCAGTCAACAATAGATCGTATAATCATTTGAATATTGCTGTCGCTAATTGAATAACCCATGAAAATAATAGGGTATTCTACAAATATAGTCATCAGCTTAGCAGCAAGATATTTTTCTTGCTTTTCGAAATTCTGATAGTCCCTTTCGTTTATCACTATACTGTCAGGATTCTCTACTGAACCGTGTATTTTATATATTTCAGCAATACCCTGTAACGATGAGAATATCAGCTGATTCTGACCCACGTAAGTTTTATATCCTTCACAGTGATCTTCTAAAAATGTATCATAATTAGTCGTAATAATGCCTGATATACTCTTTGTAGAAATTCTTTGCAGTAACGCTATTTCTTCTTGATATTGTGATTGAAGTGCAAAAGAATGTTTGATGTACCAGGCTACTTCTGCCTTAAATGGCGAAACCCCTTGTTTTACTTGCTCCATTTCGTTTTTATCAAGATGCCGCTTCGATGGGTTAGTAAACCATGCTTCATTAAAGTCTCTTTCTATTAGAGTGGCTATCCTGGGCATACGCATTGCTGGGGCAGAATCTGCTGATTTATCAGCATAAAATTGATATGCAAGCTCATCCCCTTTTATTTCTGTTGCAAAGTGCGCAAGCAGACTTTTCCAATCCGGTAATCCTAAATATCTTCTGGAAATTCCGGATCCAATAAAAAGAAATGGAGTTGTATTAAAGCATTCCACAATATCCGTCAATGTCATGTGCTTTATCCCCTCAATTCTAAATTTATCGGTCTTCAAAATATAACTTTTCAAAACAAGTTTTGTATTGCTATCCGTGCCTACATCCCTACAAGACTCCATTTTCTTTTGCTGCGGACCGGATTTGCTCCCGATACTCCTCAACCGTTTCTTTCGGACCTTCAATCCGGATGCTTCCGGTAAATCCGAAGACCCAGTGGTAAAAGGTCGTGCTCGTGCAGACACGGACCTTTGCCCTAAAATGCTCCTCATCTACAGGCTCAGACCAGAAACGCTGCCCGAAATTGTCAATCAGATACTTCATGGCGGAGACATGGCAGAAGAGGGTGACTTCCTTCGGCTCATCTGTATCATACATACGAAAAACAGCCTTGTGGTATTCCTCCGGATTGTAGTTGTCCGGCGGTGTCACGGCAATTTCATGCAAAATCGCTGGCTGCCCCTTGATCCGGTCCAGCCGGAATGTCCGCATCGCCTGCCTCTCATCGCAGAATCCGCGGACATAATAGTAATCGCCGTCCCAGGTCAGCTCATAGGGACTGATAGTGTACGGCTTTCCGTCATTCGTAACATAGCGCTTCTTGTTCACATCAAAATCCGTGTAATAAAACCGGATCCTGCGATGCAAATCGACGGAATTGTTGATTGAATATTCCGGGCTCAGGGTACCATCATTCCGCAGAATGATACCGCTCGTCCGCAACAGCGTACTTCTCTGACTATCGAATAAATTTCGCGACATAGTACCGTTTTTCCGCACATACGTACCGATGCCTACGAGATGCTGAGACTCCATTACATGACGGCGATCATGCCAGCTGCAGTCAGAAAACCGAAACAAAAAGCATCTGTAGAAAATACAGTTGGGAACATTGCAACCGCTGTAATCGCCTTGCTTCGCCACCGCACGTATTATGATGTTCCTTCACTGCAGGAAGCTATCAGAGTGGCTGTGAAGCGTTATAATGACCAGCCGTTCCAGAAACGTACAGGAAGCCGTTCTTCCATCCTTGAAGAGGAGAAAAGGTATCTCCGCCCGCTTCCAGCAGTTCCATATGAGGTATCGACACTTGTTCCGGATCGTAAGGTTTATCCGAACTGCCACGTTTCTCTCCTGAAAAACTGGTACTCAGTGCCGTATATCTACCGTAGCAAAAAGGTGGATGTCAGATATACAGAGACAACTGTTGAAATCTTCTTTGACCATCAGCAGATCGCCTCACACCCGAAGTTCCCCGATTATGTGACGAACAGGTATTCCACCCATGCGTCGGATATGCCGGATGAGTTTAACAAACCGGAAATGGATCAGGAACGCATGTGTGCATGGGCTTCTACCATCGGGCCGAACACCCGGGAGGTAATTGACCGGATCTTCCGCAGCGTAAAATTAAAAGAACAGAGCTATAATGCAGCTTTGTCCGTGCTTCATCTCAGCAGGCATTACTCGAATGACCGTTTCGAAGATGCGTGTCAGATTGCCCTCGCGAATACCACATCGCCCCGTTACAAATATCTTAAGGCGATTCTGGCGAGCAATCAAGACCTCGTTCTCCGCGAGCGTAAAACCACTCAGAATAACCCCGAAATCTCACAGACGGAGGACAATGCCTCAGGAGCTTATGTCCGCGGCGCCAGTTATTACGGAGGAGGTGCTCACGATGATCAGTGATGAATCCAGACGTAAACTCCGCGAAATGCAGCTTGAACAGATGGTCGAAGCGCTCGATAACCAGGAGGCAAACCGGGAGACTTATCTAAGCATGAGCTTTGATGCCCGTCTTAATCTTCTGATTGACGAATGCTACACCGCGAAGAATAATGACCGCGTCAAAAGGCTGCTCCGTTGTGCAAAGCTGCAGTATCCCAATGCAGACATCAATACGATGTACTATGAAGGGCGCGACCTGAACCGGAACACCGTACTTGGTCTTGGCACATGTGGCTTTATTACCAACCGCACCAACCTCATCATAAACGGTTTTACAGGTTCCGGAAAGACTCATCTGGCTTGTGCAATAGGGAAGGAATCCTGTAGGCATCTGCACCGGACACGATATTTCCGTATCCCAGAAATGCTCGAGATGCTGAACCTGGCAATGGAAACCGGCCACAGCATTACCAGTACTGTCACGAAACTTTCGAACTATCACCTCCTCATCATAGATGAATGGCTCCTCGATATCCCTTCTGAACAGGAGGACAAATAGACAAATATCTCCTGGAGATCTTCGAAAGACGTTACGATCAATGGCCGACCATCTTTTGTTCGCAGTACAAAACGAGCGAATGGCATCCCCGCCTCGGCGGTGGTGTCGTTGCGGATGCCATCATGGATAGAATCGTCCATAATGCAATGACTATTAACTCAGGGACGCTGAATATGCGGGAATTTGAATATTCCGGTGCGCCGGAGGCGCCTGTCCGGTAACCCGGGAAGCAAGAGTCCGGCAGAATGGGAAGCATAGGACCTCTCATGTGCGGCGGAGCCGCCAGCACAGTCACGAAGGACTGTGCCAGCAATGATCTCCACCTTTGCAGTTACTGAGCAAGCTTGGGATCCAGACCGTAAACTTCCCTCATGGAGATGTCTTTGTCCGGATTGATACTTTCGATCACGATTTTATAAGAGTCATATGATATCCGATCCATGATAGCATCGGACAGAGGGCTGTCCTTGCCTCCAACTGGGAGCAGAAGATGGTGGATGAGTGCTTTCTCCGTTTATGGATGAGTTCCAGAAGATTCGGGGCGTCATCCTCGGAAAGCTTAAGGAGAAGCCATTCATCCAGGATCAGCAGTGTCGGGTTGGTGTACTTCTTCAGTACATCAGTGAATCTGCCTGCGTCTTTGGCCGATTTGAGGTCGATGAGCAGATCCGGCATTCTGACGTACTTCACAGTGTAATAGTGTTTGCAGGCTTCCATTCCGAAGGCACAGGCCATGTAGGTCTTTCCACTGCCGGTCGCGCCGGTGATAAAGATGTTCCGGTACTCTGTGATGTACTCACAGGTCGCCAGCCGCTCAATGAGCGTTCTGTTCAGCTTGCGGTTGTGCCCATAATCGATATCGGCAATAGAAGCATCAGGCTGCTCAAACTCGGCTTTCCGGATCAGCCTCTTCAGCCGGTTGTTCTTGCGTGCAGTGTATTCAGTATCGACGAGCATTCCGAAACGGTCCTCAAAGGGGACCTCATGGATGGGTCATCCTTCTGGACGCGGAATGCGTCGGCCATAGGTGTCATATGCATCTCCATGAGCTTGTCAATCGTACTCTGGTTGGTCATGATCTGTTACCTCCATAATGTCTGGCGCCGCGTGTGATGCCATACTGTGCAGAATCATCCGTCGGTTCCTCAGCTGTTGGCTCAGAAATGCTTTTGTCAGTAGCCAGGATGTTCTTGATGCTCTTATAGCTGGGTGAATTTGAGTACTGTAGCGCCTTTGCACAGGCAGCTTCCAGCCTCTGCGGACTCTTTTTCTCCGCGAGCTTCAAAAGACCCATGCAGGCTCTGTAAGACTGTTGTTCCACCCTGCCGGAGGTAAGAAGGCCGTCTACGACCTTGTATGTATTGATCCCGATTGTTTCCGCCCATCTGCGGAAACGGTCGCCGTTCCATTCCAGATATTTCTGGTGATCCGGAGGCATATGTTCGAGGACGGTGGAATACTGCCCGGAACGTCCGTAAAGACGCTTGTGGGAAGCGATCCGCCGGTGGTCCTTGAAAACTTCAATAGTTGTATCTGTTATCCGCACATCGACCTTATCTTTGATATACTGGTAAGGCACAGAGTAGTACATCTTATCTACTGCGATGTGATAGTTGAACTGCACAGTGGCAGTGCGATGTTCAGCTAATTCAAAACGGGTAGCAGGTAACGCCGCCAGCAATGGCTTTTCTTCCTCAAGAAACAGGCTCAGCCGGCTGCCCTCTTTCTTTTCAAAGTTCGCCTCGTTGTATTTCTTGAGTTTCCTGCGAATTTCCTGATTCAGTTCTGTCAGAGAGAAGAACTGCTCATTGCGTAAAGCTGCTGTGATCCATGTGGACACATGGCCGACGTTGCCTTCTGCATTCGGTTTATCCTTTGGAGTACGGACCCGCGCCGGGATAATAGCTGTGTTGTAATGCTGCGCCAGTTCCTGATAGGACTGGATTAATACCGGCTCATACTTGTCGCTCTGCTTCCGGTTCGTCGCTGTTGGGGCATTATCCGGAACCAGAATCGGCGTTACACCACCGAAAAACTCATACATGTGGACATGTGCTGTGATCCAAGCGCGTTCCTTCTCGTTGATGAAAGCTTCTACG
>JAUNIQ010000044.1:11332-12239 GCA_030535275.1 Bacillota bacterium
CTGACTGTAGGTCATTACGCCGACAAAGATCCACGCCTTTGTGATTTCGCCAGTGTACGGATCGATAATCTCGGCAGGATCTCCGGCCCAATCAACCTCGATCTGTTCGCCGGGCTTTCTGGGAAGGTGCATTGTGGCGTTCCGCTTCTGCTCGTTCTTCTGGATGTGATAACAGAACTGGGAATACATGAGCGGATCATCGCCGGCAATCTTGCAGTCCTCACGGTATTCCGTCCAAAGGAGCTTTTTGTTGACGCCGTTGCGGAGCAGTTCCTTCCGGATGTAGTCATAATCCGGCATCCGTTTCGTGCTTGTCGACGATGGAGCCTTTGGGAACATCACCCGTTGAAGCTCAGCGTCGGTGTAACTTTCGTCCAACGGCCAGCTGAGAGATAACTCTTTAGCCCGGCGCCGGACATCAATGATGGTGTGTTGCGAGACCTGCAGACTGGCTGCAATTTCACGCAGTGTTAGCCCTAAGGCTGATAGCCTCAGGATTTCGCGATACTTGGTCATAAGTGACCCTCCTTATAATGAATTTGCATCTGGATTGATGCTTAAAATCATTATAAGGATTGCTTCCCTTATGACCGGAATAATGCTTCCCAATTATCCGGAATCATGCTTTCCAAAGTCCGGACAGGTGCTACCGGGGAGCCCGTAATCTTCAGGAATTCCTTGCCGCGCATCCAATCTGAACCTGCGGTATCATTTGGCGGAAAAGCGGTACCCTTGTCGCGGACTCGCGGTACCGCTCGCCCGGATTGGCGGTCTTTTGACCGCGGAATATTCACTGAATGATATCAAGCTATAGTTAACGGCGAACGTCGGATGTGATCTTGTCCATCAGATTGTTGCTGATCTCATGAGCTGTCATCCAGTTGCTCTCATTGATTGTCTCTGAACT
>JAUNIQ010000161.1:0-1379 GCA_030535275.1 Bacillota bacterium
TCTGCCTGCTGCCAGCTTGTCTACGCCTGCTGCATAGTCAATCTCGCCCTGGGCAAGCTGTGCCTTACCGTCAATGTAAGCGTCGTGGTTTTCTGAGAGAGTGTTGATTCCATCTTCCAGCTTGTTAAGGTTAGCTGTACTCTCTTCGCCTACTTCTTCCCAGTATGCCTTGCAGTCTTTTACATCATTAATTGACTTCACTTCAATGAATGCTCCGAATACTGATACGAGTACCAGAATTGCGCATGTCACCTTGCAGAATAATTTCATAAGCTTCTCCTCTTTGTTTCAATATGATAATGATTAATTGTTAGTAAATTTAATTGTTAGTGTGCCTAACAATTAAAAAGTCTAACATCTACTCGCTCTTCTGTCAATAAAAAATGACAGTGAACAAGTAATTCGCTGTCATCTTCATTTAATTGTTTTCTTTAAGAATTCTGATGAATTCCGTCGTAGCCCTGGACAAATACTTGTTTCGCGGATAAGCGATATACATCTTTCTTGTGCATATTCTCTCATCCACCCTGTATAGTGCCGGCTTCTTTTTCAGGCCGCTGTTTCTGATGCTGCTTTCGGTAATGAGCGATACGCCCACCCCGCTCTGCGTCAGGGCCAGGGTTGTCATGGTCTGCTCCGCGGTTACTGTCCTTGCCGGACGGCACTGGTATTTCTCAAAGAGTGCCTCCATTTTCTGCCCTATATCCTGATCTGATTTGAGAACGATAAAAGTGTTCTCGCAAAGGCAGGCAAATTCATCTTTTGTCAGAAGCGGTGGTCTGCTGTTTTTACCATCCGCCGCCTTAGCTGCAAGGCTGTCGTTAATCTTCCACGACCACGGCACTGCCAGATATATCTGCTCCTCCAGAAGTTCTTCGTAAACAAACCTGTCAGGCTCATCTGCAACCGGTGTGATGAACAGATCCAGCATGCCCTTCTGAGCCATGGTAACCAGCTCCGGAACCTTGCCGTCAACTATCTCAATATCCACTCCGGGATACTCTGCCGCATAGGCTGCAATGGTCCCCGGAAGATAGGCAATGTTAAAAAAGCTTGCTCCTCCGACGGTGATTCTGCCCGTATGGAGCATGTCGATATCAGCCAGGTTCTGCTCAAGTTCCTTATGAAGAGCCGCCTCTTTTTCGAGATAGTTCAGATACGCCTGTCCCGTTTCCGTCAGTTCAAGCGGCTGGCGGCTTCTGTCAAAGAGCTGAGTACCGAGCTCACTCTCCGTCTTTTTCAGATAGGCGGACAGAGCCGGCTGGCTAATTCCCAGCAGCTCTGCCGCAATTGAAATGCTCTTTACTTCAGCAATCTTCTTTATGTAGTTCTGCTTGTTATTCGGATTCATCTTCTTCCCACAGCGCATCATTAAGCTG
>JAUNIQ010000161.1:1389-2002 GCA_030535275.1 Bacillota bacterium
TTCACCGTAGCCTTCGGAAGCAGGTGTTACAGGTTTAGGAATATTGTTATCCATGTTGATCTTGATAGCCCCCTGCTTTGACATGAGCATTACGCGAGTGCCCAGAGTCAGTGCTTCCTGAATATTATGCGTGATGAAAATAACTGTAGCGTTTTCACGTTCCTTAATCTTAACAAGTTCTGCCTGAAGCTTGTTTCTTGTCATTGCGTCCAGTGCGGCAAACGGCTCGTCCATGAGAATAATCTTAGGATTCAGAGCCAGCCCCTTGGCAATGGCAACTCTCTGCTTCATTCCTCCTGAAAGCTGATGGGGATAAAGGTCTCCCTTGCCTGCAAGGCCTACCAGTTCAAGATGCTTTTCAGCTATTCTTTCCTGCTCCTCCTTGTCCTTTATGCCATTCATCTTCAGCGGATATGTAATATTGTTTTTAACTGTTTTCCACGGGAAAAGCTGTTCAAAAGTCTGGAACACCATGAACCTGTCAATGCCGGGCTCCTTAACCTTCTTACCATCAACCATGATGTCGCCCTCGAAATCTTCGAAGCCTGCGATACATCTGATGAGAGTGGTCTTGCCGCACCCTGACGGTCCGAGAATGGTCAGGAAGTCTCCT
>JAUNIQ010000045.1 GCA_030535275.1 Bacillota bacterium
ACGGCATTGCGTCTCCTGCCAGAATGTCGCTAACCTTGAAGCTGCCTGTAAACATGTAAAATCCAATAACTGTTAAAAGAACCATTGGTTCATAAGCCATCATTGACAGCAGTTCTCTTTCTGCACCTAATTCAGCATAAGGTGAATTTGATGAGTATGCTGCAATGATGAGGAATGCTGCACCAATCGTCAGAGTGAATATTACAAGCAGAAGGTCTCCGCCGATGAAGAATATTACACCTGAAGCGATGATGAATACTACGAATAAAAGTACGTAGAAATCCTGGAATCTTGTTGGTGCCATCTTTTCCTTCTGGAAGAGCTTTCCAACATCGTAGAAAGGCTGCAGTACAGGAGGACCTACTCTTCTCTGCATCTTAGCTGAAAGCTTTCTTTCAAGACCAGCCAGAAGTCCACCAAGGAATGGAGCCAGTACGAGGAAGGCGATTGCTGATATTATTGCTTTAATCATTACATTACACCTCCCATCCAGTATACGAGTGTTCCTACTGCATATGCGATGCCGTATACAAGCATTACTACGCAGAGAACATCACCAATGACATTCATCTTTTTCTCACCAAAGTGCTTTTCCATATGCCAGTTTCTGAGCGAGAATGAAACTTCCTGCTGCATTGAGCCGTAATAAGTTCTGTTGTCACCAGTGTTAGCACCAGCAAGATAGATTGGAGCCTGTGGCTTCTTGGACTTTCCGAATGAGAACAGAGCCAGAAGCACGATTACAGCTACCATGATTACCATGATGAGCATATTTCCTGATGCCATGATTCCGCCGCCAAGTCCGCCGAAGGTTACCTGGAGATATGGAACCAGCATGTAAGTTGACATCAGAGGGAAGATCAGGCATACCAGGATAACCAGTACAACCAGAGTGATGTGTACAAATGTTTCTGTCTTGTGTACGCCGATTTCTATACTTTCTTCTCCCTGCACTACTGCAGTGAGCTTACCCATCCACTTGAGCCAGTAGAAAGCTGTTACAGCACTACCGAAGCAGATGCATCCTACTAACAGGATGTTTCCGGAATCAACAAAGGATACCATGCATGCCCACTTTGAAATCAGCATTCCGAATGGAGCCAGGAACATGCCTGCGATACCAATGATCATGCACATTGCAAGTCTTGGCATTCTGCAGAAGAGTCCGTCCATGTCTTCGATCATTCTTGATCCGATGTGGTGTTCTGCAGTACCTACGCAGAGGAACAGTAATGACTTTGTGATTGCGTGGAATATGATGAGCATGATTCCTGCCCATACAGCACCGGCTGTACCAACGCCGCCGCAGGCTACGATCAGGCCCAGGTTGGCAATAGTTGAGTAAGCCAGAACTCTCTTTGCATTTACCTGTGAAATTGCTGCACAGGATGCGAACAGGAATGTGATGCCGCCTACCATCATAGTCATGAGTCCAGCGAAGTTACCAATTCCGAGAACCGGTGACAGCTTGATAATCATGAATACGCCAGCCTTAACCATTGTTGATGAGTGGAGTAATGCTGATGTAGGTGTAGGGGCAACCATTGCTCCAAGCAGCCAGCTGTTGAATGGCATCTGTGCTGCCTTTGTAATTCCTGCGAATGCGAAGAATGCTGCAGGAATAGCAATGAGGTCTCCGTATACACTGCCGATAAGAAGCATAGTGCTCATTTCAACTGTGTTGCATACGATACCCAGAATTACGATACCAACTGCAAATCCGAGTCCACCGAGCAGGTTCATGATCAGTGCTCTGAATGCGTTGTTTGTAGCTTCTTCGGTCTTTGTGTAACCGATGAGCCAGAATGATGACAGGCTGGTGATTTCCCAGAAGAAGTACATCCAGATCATGTTGTTGGATGTTACCAGTCCTACCATTGCTCCCAGGAAGAGGAACATAACGAAGAAGAACCAAGGTCTTCTGTCCTTATTGCCCTTTTCATCTTCATGGTGCTGGAAGTCTTTCATGTAACCCAGTGCGTAAACTGCAATCAGGGTTCCGATGATGCCTATGATCAGAATCATGATGATTGAAAGTCTGTCAACGTACATGTTGTACTCAACTTCAACACCATGTCCCTTAGTAAGTTCAAACCACATTACCAGTGGGGTCTGAATGATTGCAAACAGTGCTGCAAGCCATTTCTTATGCATGCATGCAGTGATGATAATATATATGCATAATCCTGCTTCAATTACCATCATGATGTAGTTAATGGCTTCGCCGTCGAATGAGAAGTATTCTCCGCCGCCGGCAGCATACTTGATAGCAACGACAATCGACATGATCGCAATGATTGCGGATGAGCCGATTACTATTACGTCTCTACCTTTGTCTGCTTTCACTACTAAAAGAATAAAGGCAATTATCATCGGGAAAAAGATTAGAAAAAGTATTGTGCCCATTTAATCCTCCTAATAATAAAATGTAACTTATTCTTTGAAAAATAACTTTTCAAATCATTATACATAGTATAGTAGGTAATAATCAAGTTCGAAAGAAAATACATTATACAAGATACACCTATTCCGCAAGATAATTAGCAAATAAATATGCAAAAAAAGCAAAGACTGTCACATTGCTGTGACAGTCAGAATAGTCTGTCTTTTAGGGCCTTCCGGACCTACTTTTCCCCCATGAGAGAAATCTCTTTAAGCGGCCAGATTCTAACGATAATCTTGGCTCTGATCTTACGCATGTCCACCGTTCCCAGTTCCGGATTTCTGCTATCGTATTTCTCAAACTTGCCTGAGGAACGGTTATCGCTCAGGACAAATACCTGATTGCCCTTCAGCTTCTTTTTCTTGAACTTTCCCTTGGCTCCGGAAAGGTCATTTCGGGTCACATATTCCTTGCCGTTTACCAGCACCTTGCCACCGGCAATTTCTACTGTATCTCCCGGAACGGCAATTACTCTTGCGATGATATTGTCTTCCGCTCCTGCCTCCAGACTGATATCCTTATCCAGAATTACAAGTGTATCTCTTTCGGGAGCAGTTCTCTTGGCGGAGTAATGCACGAACTTGTATCCCAGAACCACCTGTCCGTCTCTGATTGTCGGATCCATGTTGTTTCCGTTCTGGATTTCAGGCGCAATCAGAATTACAAAAATAATGGCAAGAATTATTGCCAGTCTGTATGGTCTGCCTTTGATTCTCGATTGTTCTCCGGGTGTTAAAAACTGCATCCTCTATCCTCTCAGTCTTGCTTTTGCATCAGCCTGCGATTGATTATACACTAAACATTGTACATAGAGCAACAAGGATATGCTACAATTGGTGCAGGAGGAACTGATTATGAACAAATGGTTAGATGCAAATGCAGCCTCGCCGGAAGAGGCAAAGGTGTCAATACTGGGCGTGCCTTTTGACGGCGGCACAACACAGGAAGCGGGAGCTGCCGAGGCGCCGGCAAAACTGCGTGAATTCGGAGAGGTGTACATGCCATGCTCCACCGACGATTTCTATCTGATTGAGGACCAGCCTCTGGTGTACGATTTCGGCGATGTTGACATGAGTGGCACGTGGGAAGAGAGCTTTGCCAAGGTTGAGGAAGAGGCTCTGAAGGTTATGAAATACGGCAATTTCAACCTGTTTCTCGGCGGAGATCACTCCGTTACAATTCCTCTGCACAGGGCTTATGCAAAGGCAGAAGAAGGTAAGAAAATCGGCATCATTCACTTCGATGCGCACCCCGACCTCTGCGACCGCTACGACGGCAACATATGGTCTCATGCAAATACGGAAAAGCGTGCGATTGATGATATTGTTAACCCTGAAGACCTGCTCTTCCTAGGCATCAGAGCGGCCGAACCCGAAGAGGTTGCGCTCATGAAAAAGTACCCGGAAATGACGGTTATTACAGGCATGGATGTATTCGATCTGGGATATGAAAAGTGCTGTGAAATAATGGAGCACAAGTTCGCAGGCTATGACTCCATCTATTTTACTCTGGACATTGATGTGCTGGATCCCGGCTTCGCGCCAGGAACGGGAACTCCGTGCAGCGGAGGCATCACACCGAGAGAACTGATTAAGATGGTCCGTTTCATTCTGAACCGGCTGCCTGTAAGGAACATGGACATTGTGGAGGTAGCTCCTCCTCTGGATGTGAACGATATCACCAGCTGGGCTGCCATGAGAATTATCGAAGAAGTCTTCTCAATTGTGGATCAGAAATAAAAGCTAATAAAAAAGACCGAAGCATTCGCTTCGGTCTTTTGTTTTTTGCTTTTGCAAAAGATTAGTAGTCAACCTTTGCTGTTGGAGCACCTTCAGCTTCAAGTCTTGCCTGGAGAGCCTTTGCTTCTTCCAGCTCCTTGTTGAACTTGTCACTGATGTAATCCTGTGATGCCTTAAATGATTCCTTGCATTCAGCAGGTGATGGTTCAACCTTCTTGGAAATCGCATAGATGATGATACATGCAATTGCACATACTATTGTCATTACCCACAGAACAATTCTTATAGTTCCAACGATTGCTGCATATCTAGCTGCTTCTTCTCCAGCTGAAGCTGCTTCCAGGATACCGTCAAAATAATCTCCTGATCCCCAGCAGTCTGCTCCGAACCAGTCTTCATACCAAGGTTCAAACAGAAGTGCAACAATGTTCATAACTGTTACAACCAGAAGCAGGAATGAGATTCTTCTTGTGTCCCCAATTGCCAGTTTTGTCTTAGGGTTCATTGGGAAGGCCTCAGGATTCTTGGCTGACAGTCCACCGTACATTCTTCTCCAGATGATGTACATAACAGGGCCTGTAAGAATACCAACCATACCGAATGTATAGTAGTCTGAGCCGTTAACAAAGAATGCAAATATAGCTACGCAGCTAGGTACGATGCACAGAAGCTTCAGGAATCCTGTTCCTCCAGGAATTCTCCACAGATAATCTTCCTTTGGAATTCTCTTTCTCAGGATAACAACTGAGATGTAAACCATGATATATGATGACAGCAGAAGTGCTACATCCAGTACAATAATGAATCCGAATGGGAACATACAGAATATCAGGTTGAAGATACCAACTGATAATACTGAAACGTACGGAACACCACGTTCACTTGTCTTAACCATTACCTTGGCAGTAAGATTGTCATCAGCCAGCGCGAAGAAGCCTCTGGAACCGGAAGTGATATAAGTGTTATAGATTGAGCACTGTGCAAGAATTGCAACTATCACGAATATAATTCCCCAAACAGGTCCGAAGAAGTGAGCAGGTACATCTGCATATCCTACGCAATCTCCTTCTGTTCCCCAGTCTTCCCACTGTCCAAGTGAGCCGAGGCCTGCAACTGTTGGCAGAATGTAAGTAGCCATAATTACAGGGATTGTAACCAGTGTTCCCTTAGGAATAACCTGAGGGTTTGCCACTTCACCTGCCAGGGTTGACATTGATTCATATCCTGAATACATCCACATTCCGATTGAGATGCCGCCGGCAATGTAGAAGAACCAGTCTGAAAGTCCTTCTGCAGGTTCTGGTGTAATTCTGAATGAAATAGTGGAAGCTGTTTCGGCGTCACCGCCCCAGTTAATGAAACCGCATATTGCAACGAATGCAAATGCTGCCATAACCAGCAGTGAAAGTATAGTACTTACTGACCCTACTTCCTTGACACCACGGATGTTGATAATTGTGAAGATTGCTATCATGGCAAACTTCAGAGCGAATTCACCGCCAAGACCCAAATCCCATACTGTGGCTGCATAGCCGCCTGCCAGTATTACATATGAGGTGTTGTCGATATAAATGGAGATTGTTCTCCACCATCCTGCCTGGAATCCCCAGAACTCTCCCAGAGCTTCCTGTACCCATTTGTAGTATCCACCTTCCTGTGGTCTTACAGAACCGAGTTCTGATGCAACCATTCCGAAAGGAAGACCCCATACGAATGGAAGTACACACAGCATGATGATTGTGAGACCAGGGCCGCACTCAGGAATCATTTCTTCGATTCCGTAGCATCCTGCTGCTACCAGACAGAAAATCATGAATACAACTGTTGAAACCTTAATGTTCGCTTTCGCGAGCTGAGGCTGTTCAGTTGTCGCAACTGCTTGCTGCTGACTCATAATATTCTCCTCCTAAAAAATATGATAGTTATATAATTACATCTCATATTATAGCATCAAAAAAATGCGGTGCAACATTATTACATATATATAGCAAGTAAAAAAAGAGAACAGCAAAACTGTTCTCTTTTTGATGTCAAGTTTGTTACTTCTTACGAATTAACCTTCAATCTTCTTAGCTGCTTCTGAGCCAGGAAGTGGAGGGAACTTTTCGTCGAAGAGTACTTCGTCTTCGCCGATTGTAACAACTGTTCTGATCTTGCCTCTCTTCTTCTGTACAGCATAGATGATGACAGCGGCAGCGATGATAACCACGCATGCCCAGAATACCAGCTGGTCTTCGAATACCAGCATGATCATTGCTGCAATCTGAAGAACGATTGCGAATACTTCCAGACCAGGATAGAGCTGAGCCTTAACGGTCAGACATTCCTGAGGGTCATATCCTCTCTGCTTCAGTCTCTTTCTGAACACAATCTGTGACCAGCAGATACCAACCCAGCAGAGTGTTCCTGTGAAGCCGGAAGCTCCAAGCAGAATTACGTAGATAGGGTTGTTGTCTCCACCGAGCATTCCCAGTTCCTGAATCATGAACATGAACATGAATACTACCCATACAGGGATGATTGTAAACAGTGTTGCGTTCATTGGAACGTTAAATCTGTTCAGATTTGAGAGGAACTTAGGTGCCATGCCTTCTACTGACAGACCGTACATTGAACGTACTGTTCCGTACAGACCTGAGTTAGCGCATGAGAATGCGGCAATCAGAGTTACCATTGTGAAGATTCCTGCGCACCACTTGAGGCCGTACAGTGACAGGCACTGAGTGAAGAGTGACATGTCAAGATTTGCTTCATAGTATGGTACCAGCAGAGCCAGCAGGCATACAGGAATGAGGTAGATAGCGATGATACGGTAAGCTACCTTCTTACATGCTGCAGGTACATTCTTTGCAGGATCCTGAGTTTCTGATGCTGACAGTCCTACGATTTCGGATCCCTGGAAGTTTACCAGAGTCCAGATCATCCAGGATACGATTACAACTCCACCGAATGGGAACAGCTTGCTCATTGCACTTCCCTTGCCGGCCAGCATGATCTTCAGACCGATGAATCCGCCTTCGTCAGTGAATGGATGCAGGTCGCTTCCGATTATACCCAGCCAGATGAGAACAGCACAGATGATGAACATTACTACTGCTGCAATCTTGATGATGGCCAGAACTGATTCGATATGTCCGAACCACTTAACCTGATAGATGTTTACCAGAGTCAGTACTGCCAGTGCGATGATACCCCAGATCAGAGCTGATGTTGATGGGCTGAACGGCAGAGTTACAAAGTAGTTCATGAATACGCCGGTAGCCAGAGCTTCTGAAGGGATGTAGAATACCCAGTTTACCCAGAATGCCCAGCCGATACCGGTGGCTGCAGTATCGCCCATGAATTCTCTTGTGTAAGAAACGAATGATCCTCTACGAGGAATGTTTACGAGTAGTTCTGCAAATGACTGCATTACGCCGTAAATAGTAAAACCTGCAATGATGTATGCAAGAATTACTGCACCAGGACCCATTTCACTGAATGTCTCGGAAAGACCCAGGAAATAGCAGGAACCAATGATTCCGCCCAGCGCGATGAGTGAAACGTGCCATGACATGATACCTCTCGTCAAAGTACGTTCGCTTTTCTCAGCAACGCGTCCTTGTTCGTTCATTAAGATTCTCCTTTCAAAATATGAAATTATGATAATTACATGAAAAATGATACCACAAGTGTGTTAATTGCATAACAACTTTTTTGCAATTTTCTCAAAATTAAGACGTCTTTTTTTAATGTTAAAACAATTTTGCACTTCTGTTGTAATTGATTTGCCTTTACTTTATAATTAACGCAACTGCAGTCTGCAGCAAAAGCAACAGGAAGTTGAGAAATAATTAACAATGGCAAGAAAACAGAAAGTAATATCCGTGGCTTCATACAACGATAACGAATATGACCAGTTTACGGAAAACATTACCAGGGTAAGATACATAAAGTACTTCAAGGGCACCAGACCTTCCTTCAGGGAGCGAGAGAGCACCGGAATTCTGACCGGAGCTTTCCTTTCACTGACCATAGGCTGCATTGCTGCCCCTTATCTCCTGCTCATAGGCAGTCATTTCAGCCATAAGACAATTATCGGATTCGCCATGATCATGGCAGCTGCAACAGTATTCCTCGGCATCTGGGGCTTCAGGAAGATGGCCGAAGAAAAGAAGCGAGTATACAGACCTGTCCCTGATGAGGAATTCGACAGATATCTTGCATTTGACCTTAAGGGACTCATTGTAAGAGCACGCCTGCTTGTTACGGATAAGACTCCTGTTCTCAAAGCCGAGGAAGATTCTATCATGGAGGTTGAACCTATCGTGCTCTACAGTGCCGAGGGCTACTCATCAGACGTTAACCTGCCTTTGCTTCTCAAGTGCGGCGATGACGGGATTATCCGTGCATCCAATCTCTACGTCATGGTGCTTTTCCCGACGAAAAAAGGCATGTACATCAACATTACATACCTTAACCTCTGCAGCGGCAAGGCCAAGTTCGACAGAATATATGCCTGCCCTTACGAGGATGTTGATTCCATAACATACAAGAAGAGAAATTACGACATCGTTACCCAGGAAGGCAAGGAAGTAATGAAACGCGTTAAATCCTTCCTTATTAAATCCAGCGCCGGTGACACTGCCGAGGTGGGCGTTGACGTAATCGACTATGACATCATCGATACTGTCGGCGGACATTTCGATGAGACTGCCGTAAACGAGGCAATGGAGAGACTGGCCGGATACTTCCCGGGCGGCGGGCTTCCAAACAAAAAGCCTCAGGCAAAATTGCCTAAGGCTGATTAATCCGTTAACTTAACTATTTATGAATGTCTTCTGATTCCCTGATGCTGTCAAGGAAGAAGTCATTCAATCTGCTGAAGCCCTCATAGAGGACTTCTTTTTCTTTGTCCGTAAATCCGTCGCAGACTCTTTCCGCAAGTCTTTCTCGGTATCTTCTCTGATAAACGTAGAAGAGGTCACCCTTTCGGGTAAGAGAAACGATAGTGTTTCTTTCATTGTTAGGATCTATTTCCTTATCAACCAGGCCGTTCTTTTCCAGTTTCTTGATAAGGGATGTTGCAGAAGGTCTGCTTATCTTCAGATAATCTGCAATGTCGCTGATCTTCACACCACCCTCGTGTCTCTTCAGATAGGTGATGGTATTTCTGTCTCTAAATGAAAAACCCGCCTTGCTGTACTTCTTCTTTGTTTCTTCCATAAGCAGCAGGCTGTGATATGCATCAGCAATTATTCTGTTGAATTCCCTTGAAAAATCTTTCATTAATGATTCTCCCCAATTATAGTTCGCGGCGACCTTCTATCGCCTTCAGCAGTGTAACCTCATCTGCATATTCAAGGTCTCCTCCAACAGGAATGCCGTGTGCTATCCTGCTTACCTTGATTCCGCTTGGCTTAATGAGCCTGGCAATATATACTGCCGTTGCCTCTCCTTCTATCGTAGGATTCGTGGCAATAATCAGTTCCTTGATTCTGTCGTCCTGAAGTCTGGTAATGAGACTCTTCAGGTTAATATCATCGGGTCCTTTATCGTCCATAGGCGAAATAACGCCGTGAAGCACGTGATAGTATCCGTGAAATTCGCGAATTTTCTCCATGGCAATTACATCCTTCGGGCTTTCCACAACGCAAAGTATGCTCCTGTCCCTCTTCTCGTCTGAGCAGATCGCACATGGATCCTTATCCGTCAGGTTTCCGCATACGGAGCAGAAGGTCATTTCGGACTTGGCTTCGCGAATGGCATCGGATAATGCAAAAGCATCCTCATCGCTCATGGACAGAATATGCAAAGCCAGACGCTGGGCGGTTTTGCCACCTATTCCCGGCAGCTTTCCCAGCTCGTTTATTAACTTGTTAAGCGGTCTGGCGTAATAATTCATCTTAGAGTCCAGGGATTCCCAGTCCTGCTGTAAACTTGCCCATTTCAGCCTGTGAAATCTCTTCCATCTGTCTCAGGGCTTCGTTAGTTGCTGCAATGATCAGATCCTGAAGCATTTCAACATCGTCAGGATCAACAACTTCCGGCTGAATCTGAATATCCTTCAGCTCCTTCTTGCCTGTTACTGTAACTGTAACAGCTCCGCCGCCTGATGTTGCTGTTGCTTCCATCTCTTCTATTTCCGCCTGGACCTTGTCCATTTCTCTCTGCATTGCCTGCATCTGTGCCATCTGCTGAGCGTTGCCCATCTTTGGCTGTTTAGGCTTCTTACCGGCCTTCATTCCTTTACCCATTAGTTCCTCCTATTCAACGTCTACTGTTATGCCCAGAACATCGCCAACATCGGCAGCGATTTCTTCGGCTGATTTTTCTTCCTTTTTACTTAAATCCTTCTTTGATATCTTAAGGACTCTGCGGCTTCCCGTGTGCTTTTCCATTAGGTCTTCGAGAAGTCTTCTGTTGTTTTCTACATGAGTCTTCGTCATGTCGTTTGTAACGACAACGGTAAAGCTCTTGTCATCTATTGATGTAAGCGTGCCTCCGCGGCTGATTATGTTGAAGCTTCCCTTCTGAGCTTCGCCGTCCTCAAATACCTCATTCCATATTTCATCGCAGTCGAATTCGCCCTGCGGTGCCGACTGAACTTTTGCTACCGGCTCGGCTTTTTCAACAGGCTCAAGCTCTACTGCAGATTCAGGCTCAACTGCCGGTTCCGGTTCTGCAACAGGTTCAGGCTTCGCCGCCCTTTCCTTCGGCGCCTTGTCTGCCTTTGCAGGTGATACTGCCTTTGCAGGTGCCGGTGCTCTGTCAAATTCATAGTCGGACAGTTCCCTGATTTCGCCTGCTCCCAGGCACAGCTTTACTATTGCCAGCTCAAGCAGAATACGCGGCTGCGTCGACCATCTCGCTTCATTGAGCGTGCGCGACAGCTCCAGGATTCCGCGGTTTATATCCTCCAGATCAAGTACATTTGCCTGTCTGGAAATTCTCTCAATATTCTCTGCCGACATGTTCACAACGGTCTGCGGATTCTTCATGAACTTGACCATGAGCAGGTTCCTGTAATGGTTAACCCAGTCCTTCATGAACTGTCTCACGTCCTTGCCGTCAGACAGAATTCCTGCCAGGAAGGCGATGGCTTCAGAGGTCCTCTTCTTTCTTACCATATCAGTCAGTTCCAGAAAATCCTCATCGCCTGAGGCTCCCAGAAATTCCAGAACATCCCTGCCTGAAATTTTTCTGTCTCCGCCTGATATGCACTGGTCAAGAATTGACAGTCCATCACGAACCGAACCGTCCGCATTGGCTGCGATAATTCTCAGTGCATCCTCGTCAGCATCTATTCCGATTTTCCTGCAGATATCCGCCATTCCCGTAATGAGGGTGTTCTCCGGAACTCGCTTGAAATCCAGCCTCATGCATCTTGAAAGAATGGTTGCCGGAAGCTTGTGTACCTCTGTGGTTGCAAGAATGAATGTCACATATTCAGGCGGTTCCTCCAGCGTCTTCAGCAGAGCATTGAAAGCTCCCGTAGACAGCATGTGAACCTCGTCGATAATGTATATCTTTCTGCGCCCTACAGCCGGCGGATAGTTTACGCTTTCTCTCAGTTCTCTGATGTTTTCAACGCCGTTATTTGATGCTGCGTCTATCTCGATTACATCAATGAAGCTGCCCTCTTTTATGGCACGGCAGTTAGCACATTCCCCACATGGTCTGCTCCCTTCGGAAAGGCAGTTGAGCCCCTTTGCCAGAAGTCGGGCCGTAGTTGTTTTACCCGTGCCTCTGGTTCCGCAGAACAGATATGCATGACTTGTGCTGTCTGTATCTATCTGGTTTTTTAAGATTTTTACTATGTGCTCCTGACCCAGAATTTCGTCAAATGTTTCCGGTCTGTAAGCACGATAAAGTGCCTGATACATTACATATCTCCATAAATATGGATTGCCCTTTGATGATCCCGCAGGCGTTGGAGAAGGCTTATCTGCGGCACATAAGAACTTCCGCTTATTGCTGCTTCCTTCCGG
>JAUNIQ010000162.1:0-755 GCA_030535275.1 Bacillota bacterium
CTGCCGTTCCGGAAGAAGCTGCAAAGGAAGAAGTAAAGGCAGTAGAAGAGGCTATGGCAGAAGCTGAAGCTGAAACTGAGGCTGAAGAAATAGCAGAAACAGCTGTAGAAAATACTAAGACCAATGTGAACAAGAAGCGTTCAAAGCGTTACGTAAAGGGTAACCAGAAGAAGGCAGAACCTAAGGAAGAAGAGGACTCATTTAGACTGTAATGAAGAAGAGCGAATTCCTGAAAAAAATGAAGGAATACAATCCGGCTTACGACTTGGAACTTATCGGCAAGGCATATGATGTTGCTGCCGAGATGCACAAGGACCAGATAAGGAAATCGGGTGAACCATACCTGATTCATCCTCTTGCCGTAGCCGAGATTCTCGCAGAGCTTGGCATGGATGAACAGACCATCGCAGCCGGGCTTCTTCATGATGTAATCGAAGACACCAAGTACACCAAAAAGCAGATGAAGGCCGATTTCGGTCCTGAAGTTCTGGCACTTGTTGACGGAGTTACCAAGCTGGGTGCACTTAAGTTTGACAGCAAGGAGGAACGACAGGCAGAAAACCTGAGAAAGATGTTCCTAGCAATGTCAAAGGATATCAGAGTGCTTATTATTAAGCTTTCTGACCGTCTTCACAACCTTAGAACAATTAACTACATGACCCACGAGAAAATCGTGGAGAAGTGCCAGGAAACCCTGGACATATATGCTCCGCTTGCCGCAAGACTCGGAATATATGCCATGAAGATGGAGCTTG
>JAUNIQ010000162.1:765-1989 GCA_030535275.1 Bacillota bacterium
CTCTCAAATTCCTTGAACCTGAAGCATATTATGATCTGGCAGAGCAGGTAAGCGAGCGAAAGGGCGCACGTGAGGATGCAATCAATCACGTTATGGATGAAATCAAAGCCGCCCTTGATGAAATAGGCATCAAGCACGAAATCTATGGAAGATCCAAGCATTTCTACAGCATCTACAAGAAGATGAACTTCCAGCACAAAAATATCGATGAAATATTCGACCTCATGGCTGTAAGAATCATCGTAGAAACTGTTAGAGACTGCTATGCGGTTCTGGGCATGGTTCACACCATGTGGAAGCCTATACCGGGAAGATTCAAGGATTACATTGCGATGCCTAAGCAGAACATGTATCAGTCACTTCACACAACCGTAATAGGTGATTCGGGAAAGCCTTTCGAAATTCAGATCAGAACCTATGAAATGCACAGAATTGCCGAATACGGTATCGCAGCTCACTGGAAGTACAAGGAAGGCGTTGAAAATGACAAGGAAGAGGTAAAGCTCAGCTGGCTGAGACAGGCTCTTGAATGGCAGAAGGACGTAAACGATCCTAAGGAATTCATGGAATCCCTGAAGATGGATCTCTTCTCAAATGAAGTATTCGTATTTACGCCACAGGGAGATGTAATCGAGCTTCCTGCCGGAGCCACACCTCTTGACTTTGCATTTAAGATTCATACCGATGTAGGCTGCAAGTGCGTTGGCGCCAAGGTTAACGGCAAGATGGTTACCATTGACCACGAGCTGGAGAACGGAAACATTATTGAAATCGTTACTTCACCTAATGCCGCAGGTCCGAGCATTGACTGGCTGAAAATTGCCAAGAGCAGTTCTGCCAGAAACAAGATCAGACAGTACCTGAAGAAGGAAAACCGAAACGATACCGTTGACAAGGGCAAGGATCTCTTTAATCAGTATTTGAGAAAGAAGGGCTTTGATCCCAGGATTCTTCTTACAAATACCTATATCAACAGGGCTGTCAAGGAGATGAATTTCAAGGATTCGGATGATCTTTTCACTCAGCTCAGTTACGGCGGAAATATACAGACCAAGGTGGCCAATCTCCTGCAGAGCTTTGAAGACGAAAAGCAGAGGGCGGTTTCTGAAGAAAAGAACAAGACACTTCTTGAAAACCTTAATGAAATCAGCGAAAAGACCAGCAGGCGACAGGAAAAAACGCATGTTGACAAGGAAACGGGCGTTGTCGTTGAAGGCGTTGATA
>JAUNIQ010000003.1 GCA_030535275.1 Bacillota bacterium
TAATTGGAAACGACGGCGGTCTGGCAGAAGGACAGCCGGCAGGCGAATTCGCAGGCAAGACTCCAAGAGGAATCGGCAAGCTTCTTGAACACCACATGGTTGACCACATTATCGCTTCACACGTAGGCGTTAACCCTAGACTTAACGAACAGTTTGCAGACGGATCACTGAAGTACACTCTGGTACCACAGGGAACACTGGCAGAAAAGATCAGAGCAGCAGCTTATGGTCTCGGCGGCGTTCTTACACCTGTAGGCCTCGGTACTCCAATGGAAACTGAAGTTGACGAACTTGGAAGAAAGAAGGAAGTAATGGTAATCGATGGCAAGAAGTGGCTCTTTGAAAGACCTCTTTATGCTGATTATTCATTTATCAGACCAACAGTAGCAGACAAGTTTGGCAACTACTACTGTGCTAAGGCAACAAGAAACTTCAACATCGTTATGGCTGGAGCTTCAAAGAAGACAATCATCGCTCCTGAAAAACTGGTTGAAATCGGCGAAATCGATCCTGATATGTGGCAGGTAGCCGGTGTACTGGTTAATACAATTGTGGAAGGAGAAAAGAGATGGCAGATTTAAAAGCAAGAATCGCAAAGAGATGCGCAAAAGAATTCTTTGATGGAGATTTTATCAATCTGGGAATCGGCCTTCCAACAATGGTAGCTGATTATCTTCCTGAAGACGTAGTTGTAACTTGTCATTCAGAAAACGGATTCGCAGGAATCGATGTGGTTGCTGACGAATCAAACCTGAACGTTGATATCATCAACTCAGGCGGTACTTACGTAACAGCAGTTCCAAGAGCAAAGTTCTTTGACACAGCTGAATCCTTCGGTCTTGTTAGAGGCGGACACGTAAGAGCAACAGTTCTCGGTGCTATGGAAGTAGCCGAAAACGGAGATCTGGCAAACTGGATCGTTCCTGGCAAGAAGGTTGCAGGAATGGGCGGAGCAATGGACCTGTGCGCAGGATGTCCTGAAGTAATCATCACAATGCTGCACACACAGAAGGGTGCTCACAAGATCAAGCCTGCATGCACTCTGCCGCTTACAGCAGAAAAGTGCGTAACTAAGATTATCACTGAAATGGCCGTTATGGACGTTACAGAAGAAGGAATCAAAGTTATCGAACTGCACCCTGACTTCACAAAAGAAGAAGTACAGGAAGCAACCGGCGTACAGCTCATCTGGGCTGACGACCTGAAGCCTTATCAGGAAGACTAATTTTCAGACAAATAAAGATGACAGATGGTAAAACCATCTGTCATTTTTTTATTTTAAAAATTCCCTATTACCGTCAGAAGTCCGATGATAATAACAATGGACAGGCACATCCACATTATTCGGCCAATCCATGACAGGACTATATTCGCGCTTCCGGAAATCGGCAGCCTTGTCGCAATCGAACAATAGTCAAATGCGAAAATAACAATAGAAGCCATGCACAGAAATGCGGCAAATCTTTCTATCCACTGCAGATATACGGGGGTTCCATCCTCAAAGATCATCCAGCTGCAGGATAGAATCATGGCAGCATAGCCGCATGAGGCCAGTATCATCTTCCAGGGGCGTTTAGTTCTGAAACCAGGCGGAACAAACTTTGGTGCCGCAGATTTCAAATGCTTCATGAGAATGTCAACAGATGAATAACGGTCGTTTGGATCCATGGCAATGCACTTGCGTATTACGCCTGTACAATAACCGTCATATAATTTTTCTGATGGAATGAGTCCGGTAAGCATAACATTCAACAATACGCCAAGGGCATATATGTCCGTCCGCGCATCAGATTGAGAGTAGCCGAATTGTTCGGGGGCAGCAAAGGCCGCGGTTCCCATTAATATCGTATCCCTGCTTTTGTTTTTGTCATAGATTTTGGATGCATCGAAATCAATAAGCGTAACATGATTATCTGCGTCTATGATAACATTTGAAGGTTTGATGTCACGGTGTATTATAGGCGGCTTCGCGTTATGGAAGCTTTTCAGGATTCTGCAAAGGGAGTAAATTATGTTTACTGCCTGCTCCGGAGGGAATGGCCCGTTTGATTCAAGGTATTCGTGAACGGTAATACCATTTATCAGCTCCTCAATAATGATTACACTATCATCGTCTTCGACCACATGAAAAACCTCAGGGATGCCATCAACCTTCATTTCCATGAGCTTCCTGTAGACTGAAGCGGATGAAGCGGGAAGGACCTTCTGGATGAAAAACTGACCGCTCTCAACATGCCTCACCAGCGAAATATCCGCACGTTCATTAAGTTTTTCAACTTCTCTGTAATAGGATAACAGAACTTCCTCTTCCACTTTCATAGAAAATAGTATATCATACAATGGTATTAAAATCATATGCTGGAGGCACGAAATGTCAGGCGGAAGAAACATTACAACTGATCGCCTTGATAAGATTTTGCAGAAGGTAGGTAGTGGCAAGGAAGTAGAGCAATTTGTAAAAGAATATACTGCTGACCAATACGAAACATTTGCTGATTATTTTAATGAGTACATCAGTTCCCATGAGCTGGAAATAGCAGATATTATTTCCAGAAGCAACATCAGCAAGAACTACATCTACAATATTATCAATGGCAGAAGAAATCCGGGCAGAGACAAAGTAATCGCACTTTGCATTGGGGCAGGCATGAATGTGAGAGAAATAAACCGAGGTCTGAAAATTGCGGGTCTTGGAGTCATGTATGCCAAGAATGAGCGTGATGCACGCATTGTGGTTGCGGTAAATCGGGGAATCCGTAATGTAATCGACATCAATATCATGCTCGAAAAGCAGGGACAGGATATCCTGGAATAAAAAAAGAGAAAAAACAGGGCGACGTAAAGTCGCCTTTTATCGTGCTCACAGCACGACAAAATATAATTCGGAACCATTAAAATTATTATTAATTGAAAGGAGATAGCATAATGGAAGAAAAAAACAAAGGCTTCTGGTCGGTAGGCCGGCTGGTAATTGGAATACTGCTGATGGTGCTTTCTATGGTGGTTCTGTTTCAATCCTGTGCTGCAGGAATTGTAAACACAATGGAGGAATCCTCAGATATGGGAGGAAGCGCAGGATTTGTTCTCGCTATTTTAATGATAGCTTCGGGAATAGTAGCTGTGTGTACAAGAAATGCCAGAAGTAAAGTGGGCCCTGTTATTGCGGCAGTGCTTCTTGTTATTGGGGCATTGGTTGGTTTATGCAACGCTGCAGTTTATCAGGACCTTATTATATGGAGCATTGTGAGTCTTGCTTTTGCGGCCGTATTTGTTATTTGTGCAATCAAAACTAAGAAAGTGTAAGGAGGTTAAAATGAAGAACAAAAGATTAATATGGTTACTTTGTGCAATATTATGCCTTGGCATGCTGGCATTCGTAGGGTGTGGGTCTTCGGAGGAAACTGCATCGGAAGAAGATGCCGGCACTCAGTTCCCGATAACTGTCGAGGATAACGATTATTTCACCTTTGAAATAACAGACAGAGATGACCTGTGGGGAGAATACACGTACAGGATTACGAACAAGACTGATCGTGATTTTACACTTGACGCAGAAAAGGCAGTTGTCAATGGCAAAACAACCGTTGATGTGTTTATCTATCAGGATGTTGCAGCAGGAACAAATGCAAAAGAAGTGTTCTATCTGGATGAGGATGACCTTAGCGAATTCGGAGAAGATGAGGAGCTAACCATGAAAATCGATTACTCATTATTTGACAGCGATTATAATGATATTACATCCGGCAGTTTTGAATTTGTAATACCTAGATAACAGTTTATTACATGATGGCAGAAGGGCACACCTTCTGTCATCTTTTTATTTTTAAAATTACAAAAAACCCTTGACTTATGCGGACTAAAATAGTATAGTATAGCCAAGGAGAGGGGAATAATTGAATCTACCGGAAAAAAGTATATAATAGAATCAAATAAAAACTAAGAAATTAAGGAGGACAAAACAATGAAATGGACTTGCTCAGTATGCGGTTATACTCATGAAGGCGACAAGGCACCAGATAAGTGCCCACAGTGCGGAGTACCGGCAGAAAAATTTAATGCAGTAGAAGAAGGCGAAAGATCATGGGCTGCAGAGCATGTAGTAGGCGTTGCTCAGGGCGTTGATCCTGAAATCATTCAGGGCCTCAGAGATAACTTTAACGGTGAATGTTCAGAAGTAGGTATGTACCTGGCTATGGCAAGAGTTGCTCATAGAGAAGGATATCCTGAAATCGGACTGTATTGGGAAAAGGCAGCATGGGAAGAAGCAGAACATGCAGCAAAGTTTGCAGAACTTCTTGGCGAAGTAATTACAGACTCAACTAAGAAGAACCTGGAAATGAGAGTTGACGCAGAAAACGGCGCAACTGCTGGAAAGTTCGAACTGGCTAAGATGGCTAAGGCTCAGAACCTGGATGCAATCCATGACACAGTTCACGAAATGGCAAGAGACGAAGCTAGACACGGCAAGGCATTCGAAGGACTCCTTAAGAGATACTTTGGCTAAACACATTGAAATACTGACGGAAGGTGAATAACCTTTCACAGCCCTATACATAAAGGACTCTGAACTGATTCGGAGTCCTTTATTTTTTACCAAGATGCAGAAATGTGTCTCGAATATTTGATCAGTTGTTTTAATAGATTAATCATTCGTCTCTCCATATTTATTTAAATGATATAACAGACAATTCCATAAAACAACAATATGCTATTATAATCTATTGTAAAGCTACAGCTCTTATTCAACGTCTTCAACATTGAAGTTTGCAAATCCGAAGTTTGCAAGTGTCAGGCCTGAACCGCTGTCATCCAGATAAGCCTGGAATTCTCTGAGCAGGTCAGGAAGGCGGCTTGTGGCATTATCTTCGAGTCCATCTCTTCCAACAACACCGTTGTTATCCAGGTCGTTAGGATCATTGAATTCATCTGATGTCAGCTCATCATATGCACTGTAGTTTGCAGCGTCGATGGTACCTGTTATAGTTTCTTCACCGTGAACGGTTCCCTCAACTCCAAGGAGGAATTCATAGGCGTGTGTTGATTCGCTGTCAGGATCGAGCTGAACAAACAGGTCTTCCTCTGACAGATAATATTCATAAATGCTGTCACCGTAGTCCTTGAAGAAGCAGATCATTAATCCGCCGTCTTCCGAAGTTGAAATTCCAAACTGCATGGTTGTGTCACCTGAGGCGGAAAGGTACTGGGAATCCTGGATAATGCAATACTCACCATCGCCAAAATCATCACCGTTTGCTTCAATATCAGCGGTTACAGTTGCCAGGGCATCCTCGTAGCTTACTTCTCCGCAGCCCGTGAAGATGACTGTGGAAGATACAATCAGTATGGCAACGAGTGCCAGCGAAATTAGTTTTCTTTTCATTTTTGTCCTCCTTTTCTCATCGGATACTAATAAAACCCCATACACCACTTGATAATCATGAGTTAATTATACAACACAACTGTACACATTCCGTACTTAAATCTCCTTTTCGTGACAGTTGAATACAACCTCGCATTCCATTTCGTACTTCTCGAACCAGGCGGCGTTCTCCGTGTGGATTGGAATCAGGATGTCCGGCTGGACATGACGGATGAGCCGCTCGATTGTCGGCGCATCGGCGTGGCCGCTGGTGTGAAGCATGGGAACAGTGAGTCCCTGAGCTTCAAGATATTTGAGAGCAACGGCGGTAACAGGCTTCAGCATGTAGACCTGACGCCTTCCGAAGAAGAGCACGCCGTCCTTAAATGAAATCAGATTTGACAGCTTCTCAAGATTCATGAGAGTCTGCGGTGTTACGCAGAGCATGAAGTCGGGAGATGCAAAGGCAGGAGAGTTCAGGTCGAAATCCTTGCCGAGCTCAAGAGCGTCAAGCTCCAGCTCTGCAGCCTCTGCCACTGCACTTGTAATGCCGTCCAGAATGAAACGGCGTCCCGTACGCTGTGCGGCGTGGTATGCCGTCAGTATTCTGTCAACGTTCTGCGCCGAAAGGTAAACGAATGAAGGCCCCGTCTTTTTCTCCAGAATATCCACGGCGAAATCCTCAAGCTCAATTTCAGATGGCTCGTGGAAATCTTCACCTCGTGAGAGGGTGGTTCCTTCGGTCAGGAGCACATCAACCTTGGAAGGAAGCATTTCCAGGAACACATCGAAGTTAAGATGTCCGGACGCTCTGTAATCGGCTGAATAAAGAACTGTTTTGCCTTCTGCTTCAATCAGGAACATGTATGCCGAGTAGGCTGAGTGATCGCATGGAATCGGCGTTACTGTAAAATCCCCAACGGTGATTTTCTCAAAGGAATAGAGATAGTTCACATTAAAGCCCGTTTCCTTGCCTTTGTATTCGTTGATTGCATCCAGTATTTCAAAGGCTCTCTTGCCCATGTAAATCGGGTTGTCCGATCTGACGAAGCGCAGAAGCCCGGTGTGATCGGAATGATAGTGAGATACGAAGACGGCGTCATATGACTGCCCGACATCAAAAAGTCCGGCAGCAGGCGGAACGTATGGGTGGCTTTTGCTTTCCCCAAGGTTTGCGCCTACGTCCAGTATTATTCTCGTATTGTCAGTTGACAGCTCTATGATTGAGCCGCCTATCTGGTTTTGTCCACGTAAGATATTGATTTTCATAATGTTATTTCTTTAGGAATTTCAGTGCTGTTCCACATGTTTCTTCTACAACGCCCGGATCTGTGAATTTCTTGAGTCCGACCTTGTCAAGTTCTGCAAGATACTGTCTGTCGTAAGGTCCTGCTGTAACGAAGTTTTCCCAGACCTTTACGGCTTCCTTGAAGTCCTTCTGACTCATGTCCCAAATCTGAAGGGAGGCGATGCCGCTTGCCGCATAGCTCACGTAGTAGAGCGGTGACTCAAATGTGTGCGGTATGTAAACCCAGGAATAGCCATCGCTATTTGCTCCCGGCATATATTGGGCCTGAACGCTTGCGTAGGCTTTGTTGATTTCATCGAGAGTCATGTCAGGGTTATCGTAAATTATGCGCTGGAACTCGTCCTCCATGCATCCGTCGATAATATTAAAGAACATGTCTTCAACTATCTGGTCAGTGGCGGCCTTGCCTGCCTTGCCGTATATTTTGTCATAGTAGTGGGTAAGCAGGCATTCGAATCCGTTTGACGGAATTTCAGCCAGGTCGTTGTTCTGCTCTGACACTATGAGGTTATCCTGGTCAACTGTACAGAACTGAGTGAAGTGACCGAATTCGTGTGACATGTCACGCAGGCAGTTGTCTCCCTGCACATAGTCAAAGATGAACGGATTCTTCGGGGAAATGGTTATTGTATATCCGCCCTCCATGCGGCAGGTTTCGCTGCCGATGGAATAGAGCTCTTCATCCATGAGCTTGTCACAGGCCCTGCCTGAGAGTTTGCTGATTTCGCCGCTGTATTTTTCAAGAGCATCCAAAACCTGATCGGTGCTGAGAGCCGGCGTTTCAGATAAGGACTCACCATAGTAATATTCAAAGAAAGCAGTTGAAACCTTCTTTACATCCGAATGGAATCTTTCCAGATCCTCTGAGGTGTAGTCTCGAGAATATACCTCTTTATCTACATAGTCAGCATAGTTGTCATAGCCCTCTTCCTCTGCAATCTGAATGCGCAGCTTCAGCAGCTTCAGGAATATAGGACCGGCTCTGTCATTAAGATCCTTCGTCAGGCCATTGTAGACTTTAACGTAACCGGAGTAGTCCTTTTCGGCCAGCTCATCGCCTTCCTCGCCAAAGAGCTCCTCCTGAGTCCATATCTTGTTTTTGTATTTGAAGCTGGCCTTGTCGCAGGCCTTGTAGTATTTGTCGATGAGCTTGTTCTCACGGCTCAGCAGCTTCTTTTCCTTCTTGCTCATGACTTCGTATTTGGCAAATTGGTCAAAGACCTTATCGCCAACATGCTCTCTGAAGGCTTTGGCGCACGGGCCTTCCGTGATTTTGCGGCATACACCACCCAGTCTGTCGCAGCAATCCTGCAGGGTGTCATAGCTGTACTGCTGCTCCTCTGTATAGTATTCGTCATTCTGATCGATGGAGTGAATGACATAGGAGACTGCATAAAGTGAATCCAGTTCCATGCATTCGTCGTAAAGCTTGTCGTAGAGTTTAAGAACCTTCTGCTCGTTATCGCCGGAAGCAAGCTTCTCCAGCTCCTTGCAGTCTTTGTTGAAATCGGCAGGCTCGTAATGGTAGTATTCAACACCTGCAATACTTTCAGGCACCTCGTTTCCGCATCCGAAGAATGCAAAAGCAAAAACAAGGCACATTAAAATGGAAATGATTCGCTTCATGTGAACTCCTTTCATTGCGTGTTTCTGCCTTTATTCTACCATACTTTGCGGGGGAATCTTCCCTTTACCTTTGCCATAAATAAAGGTATAATAATTACGTATGTGTTAAGAGGTGAAATTAGTGAATAAATTCAGAATTACAGCAATAATAACAGTACTGGCAATGCTTCTTGTGGGCCTTTGCGGATGCACGACCTTTGATAATTTCAAGGCGGCATTTATCGATGATCCCGATAAGCAGGAGGTCAAGATTACCATAGGCGTTCTTGAACCTGTTACGGGAGCCGATTCCAAGGCGGCAGAGGATGAAATCAGAGGAATCCAGCTTGCAAACAGTGTTCATCCTAATGTTAACGGCAGGATCATTTCACTGGTATTTTCTGATGGCAAGTCGGACATTGACGCCACTGAAACTGCAGCCAAGACTTTAATTGAGAAAAAGCCTCTGATTATTCTTGGAAGCTACGGCAGCGTATATTCGCTGGCGGCATCACCTTACATCAAGGAGGCCAAAATTCCGGCCATTGCAATAACAAACAGCAACCCGCTCGTAACGAGAAACAATGAGTATTACTTCAGAGTATGCTATGTTGACTCCAACCAGGGAGACCTGCTGGCAAGATATGTTCTTGATTCAAAGAAGGAGAAGAAGGCCGGCGTTCTGATTCCTGCAAATGATGATGCGGCTCTGGCTGAAGCAACTGCATTCACAGACAGAATAAAATCAGAGACAGATAACGAAGATGCCATCGTTTATTATGAGGAATACACTACAGGACAGAAGGACTTTTCCAAGGAACTTCAAAAGCTGAAGAAGTCAGGAGTCAAGAGCGTAATTCTTCCCGGAGATTATACTGATGCGGCAAACATTATTAAGCAGGCAGCGGAAATGAATCTCACTGTTCAGTTCCTGGGAGATACAAGCTGGGGTGAAGATGAGTTCAAGAAGCTGGTTGGCAACACCAAGGAAGAAAACATGGCATTTGTTCAGTTCTTCGCAGCTGACAGCGGTGTTGACGGTGAAGCCATAACGGCTGAAAGAGACAAATTCCTAAAGGCATATCACAAGGAATACGGCAGAGATAGTGAGCCTACAGACAACATGGCGCTGGGTTATGACGCATACTTCGTTGCAATCGATGCCATTAACAAGGCCGGCGACGACCTGAGCACCGAGAAGATTATTGAAATCCTGTCAGATCCGATGTATTACTTTGAGGGAGCATCCGGTACTATTAACTTCAGCAGTATCGGCGACCCGATAAAGACCGCATACATCAGTACATGGAAGGGTGACAGCATGTCCACAATCTATACGGTGGAAGCACAGAAATAGACAAACATAATTTCAGTTAGAGAATAATTTATATAAAGGAGAAACAAAATGGAAGAAAAAATCAAGGAAGCACTGGAGCAGATCAGACCTTTTCTGCAGAGAGATGGCGGAGACATCGAATTCGTTGAACTGACAGAGGACAATATCGTTAAGGTAAGACTTCAGGGACACTGTGCAGGATGCCCGGGCGCTCAGATGACAATCAAGGGCGTCGTTGAGAAGATCATCAAGGAAAGCTATCCTGAAATCGCAGGCGTTGAAGCTGTACAGTAAGTACGGACTGAAACAATGGAATTCTTAGAACAGGTATACAGCAGAATAGAAGAAAACAGGACAGAGATGCTTGCATCTCTGTCTAAACTTATCTCCATACCCAGCGTTGCCACAAAAGGCAAAGGCAGGAAACCATTTGGAGCAGAAGTTGACGAAGCCTACAGAACCATGCTGAAGATGGCAGAGGACGACGGCTTCGATACTTTTGATGCCCACGGTTACGGCGGACACATTGATTATGACGGGACAGAAGACGGAGTTGTTGCCGTTGTCGGACATCTGGACGTAGTTCCGGAAGGAGACGGGTGGGACTTCGAGCCTTACGGCGGAGAAGTGGCAGACGGATATCTTCAGGGCAGAGGAACTATGGACGACAAGGGACCGGTAATGGCATCCTACTATGCCATGAAGGCACTGAAGGAGTGCGGATTCGAGCCGGCAAAGACCGTCAGAATGATTCTGGGTCTCGATGAGGAAACCGACTGGGAAGGAATGGATTACTACCTCGAGCACGTCGGAGATCTTCCTGATTGCGGATTTACACCGGATGGTGATTTCCCTGTAATTCGTGCAGAAATGGGCATTCTCATTTTCGACATGATCAGAAAGCTCCCGGCTTCAAGAGGCAAAGGCCTGGAACTGGGATCAATCAGGGGCGGCACCGCAGCAAACTCTGTTCCTGATTTTGCAAAGGCAGTAGTAACTGATACCACAGGCGGCGGCTATGACATGCTCAGAGAGATGATAGCCAACTGCAGAGAAGAGTACGGCTGGAAAATCAGCGGCAGAGGAGTAGGCAAGGGCTTCGAGATTTCTGTCAAAGGCAGGTCTGCACATGGAGCAAAGCCGGAGCAGGGAGAGAATGCAATTTCAATCCTGATGGACTTCCTGGGAAGACTGAATTTCCTCAATGACGGCGTAGCTGAGTTTGTGGATTTCTACAACAGCAGAATCGGCTACGATCTTCACGGTGAAAACATCGGATGCGCACTTGAGGATAAAGTATCCGGAAGACTGATCTTTAATGTGGGAAAAATTGAAACGGACAGAAACGCTGCAAGGCTGACGATAAATATCAGATATCCGGTTACTGCAGATGAAGAGCAGGTTTATGCCGGAATAATGGAAGTGCTGGACGATTACAGAATAGGTATCGTCAAGGAAAGAGCACAGGACCCTATTAACATTGACGCTGAAAGCGAACTCGTGAGCAAGCTCATGAAGGTTTATCAGAAGCATACGGGTGACAGCGCCAGCGTACCGATGGTTATCGGCGGCGGCACTTATGCCAGAGCCATGGATAACATAGTGGCATTCGGTGCACGCTTCCCGGGTGAGCCGGAACTGGGACATCAGAAAAATGAAAAGATTTCAGTAGAGAACCTCGTTAAGCTGGCAAAGATTTATGCGGAGGCGATTTATGAACTGGCTAAGGCAGAAGATTGATGAGAATAGACAATTCTATAAAATTCTGGCCATAGCAATCTGCGTTAATCTGGGAGTCATAGCGTTTTATGCTGCGATTGCCGTCAGTGTCAAAGACATTACCGTTACGGTTAACGGCAAGACGACGGAGTACAAAACCATAAGGAACTCTGTTGATGACATGCTGAGAGGATGGGGAGTTACACTCGACGAAAAAGACGAAGTGAACATGGACGGCAGGCAGGCCCTGAAGGATGGAGACAATGTCGAAATCAAAACCTACGAGGTCGTTGAAGAAACCGTCAAGGAAGACGTGGATTTCAAAAAGAAGACCGAGTACACTTCCGACATGGCCGAGGGTGAGAAAAAGATTACCACCAAGGGAGTCAAAGGAGTCGACCGTGTAACATACAAGACAAGCTATTTTGGTGGCGAGATTCTTTCCAGGGAAGAAACCAGCAGAGAGACCATAAAAAAACCTGTTACCCAGGTTACGGCTGAAGGAACTGCGGTTTGCTATAACGGAGTCAAGTACAGTCGAAAGCTGACAGTAAGTTCTACGGCATACTGCCTTAGAGGAAGAACGGCAACGGGCACGTCGGTCCACTACGGTACCATAGCTGTTGACCCAAGGGTTATTCCGCTTGGATCCTATGGATATGTGCCGGGATACGGTGAGGTTCATGCCGAAGATACGGGCGGAGCCATTAAGGGAAACATAATTGATGTCTGGTTCCCGACCAACAGCCAGTGCAGGAACTGGGGCAGGAGAACAGTAGACATATACATTAAATAAAAAAGGATGACCTTCGGTCATCCTTTTATATTGCCTTATTTCAGGTGTTTTGCGATTAAATCGGCAAATAGCGATGCATCTTCTTCAGTGCTGAACATGGCTCTTGCGGACACGTCGTTTCCGCCACCCTTGCCGTTATAGAAGCTTGCATATTCCTTTACAAGAGGACCGCATTCAGGGTTGCCGTCTGATACGAGCACGTAGGATGTGCTGTCAGGTGCATATAGCATGATCAGTCTGCCTTTGCATATGGCCTTGCCCATGTATTCCTTGGCCATGTTGAAGGCATCGTCGATTGACATGTCATTGAGCGTGTAGAGAATTACAGGCTCTGCCTGCTCATCCGCTTCGAGAATTGCGTTAAGCTTGTCGCATTCTCCGGCAAGAATGGTTTTCTTAAGACCTGCAAGCTGACCCTTGGCTTCGGCCAGTTTAGCCTCAATGCCGCGGACTTTTTCAGGGAAGTCCTCAACTGAGCATGAGCGGTCATTTGACATTTCTGTCAGCATGTCGTGTTTCATGTCGTAGTCTGCCAGTGCGCGGGCTCCTGCTTCACAGTAGATTCTGAACATGCCCTTGTACTTTTCAACCTTGTACAGCTTGATGAGTCCGACCTGCCCTGCAGTGGAAGGGTGGGTTCCGCAGCAGGCAACACAGTCTGCAGCATTTTCAGGTGAGCCTACGCATACAATGGAAATATCTTCGTCGAAGGCGAGGGCTTTCCTGAGAGGAAGCTTTTCGGCGTCTTCGCGATTATCAAAACGGAACACGGTAACAGGAGCGTTTGACCAGATTACCTTGTTTGCCAGCAGCTCGCAGTGCTTTGCCATGGCCCAGTCAACTTCCTCGGGTTTTGACATTTCGGGATTTGTAGGCTCGTCCTCCAGACTGATGTCAATTGTCATGTAGTCTTCTCCCATGTGGAAGCCGCGATTCACGCCGCCACATTCCTGATAGAATATGCCGGAAAGAATGTGCTCGCCGCAGTGGCGCTGCATGTTATCGAAACGTCTGTCCCAGTCCAGGGAGCAGTGAAGCCTGTCCCCAACAGAGAGTGACTCAGGATCGGAAACCGTGTGAACCACATTTTCGCCGTCCTCCTGCACGTCGGTAACCTTTACGGATACATTATCTTTACCGATTACTGTCATGATACCAAGATCGCAGCTCTGGCCGCCGCCTTCAGGGAAAAATGCGGTACTGTCCAGATATACACCTTTTTCAGTAATATCCGTTACTTCTGCATCCCATTCTTTAATGTAAACATCTTGTTGAAATAACTTTCTTGTGCCCATCATCTTGTGTTCCTCCAATAAATAGCAACTGTATTATAAAAAGTTTAATTCTAATGAGCAAAAAAGTCAATTTTTTCATTGAAAATGTAGCTTTTGCAGGAGTATAATAGCACTACCATAACAAGTTTGCGGTGCATGATAATAATTTAGGAGAATTTATATTTACTAAGCTAATGGTTATGGTGTCAAACAGTAATTTTCTGGTAATAAACCCCCTAAACCGCAGAAAATACACGTTTTTGGTGATTTTAGGGGAAGGTTAAATAATTTGCCTGAAACCTGTGGAAAACAATGTACTGAAATTAGTACTTGACAGCGAAAACGTTGAAATTTCAACAACAGTAAAAAAATGGTTATCCACAGATGCTGTTGGATAAAATTGTATACAATCTGAGAATTATTGTGGATAAGTCCTGAAACCCCTTATATATCAATGAATTTCGATTGTTGAACCAATTATTTACAGTAACCGGTTTCGGTTTACATAATCCATCAAAAATAACGGGAGAAAAAAATGTTAAAAGAAAAAATAATGTACAAAGATGAGCTTCCAATTAATGTCATCGTGGCGAACATCGACAAGTATCCGATTCACTTCCACGACGACATGGAGGTGGTATATGTGCTTGAGGGAAACATCACTCTGCGTAACGGCTATTACACATATAACCTGAAACAAGGAGACATCTTCATTCTCAATGACAGAGAAATGCACAGCTTTGAGAATACAGGTGAAGATAACATGGTCATGATGCTCCAGATGGATCTGACATACTTCTCAAGATACTACGATAATCTGAAGAACAATTTCTTTGTAACAGACATGGAGGATGACAGCGACGAGAGCCTTGATGTTCTCAAGGGAATTCTGGCCAGAATCATGATGGAGGTCCTGCAGAAGGGATACGGCTTCGAACACAAGGTTATTGAAAGTACGCATAACCTCATTGCCTGTCTCATGTCCGACTTTCAGTATTTCGTCATGGAAGACGGCAAGTTCAAGAACGAGTCAAAGAACAAAGGTAATAAAATCCTGGCCGGAAGACTTAACCGAATCACAGATTACATGTATGACAATTACAACCGCAAACTGACTCTGAGTGAAATCGCCGACAGAGAGCACCTGAGCATTTACTATCTGTCACATATTATCAAGGAGGCCACAGGACTCAGCTTCCAGGACCTGCTCAGCTATATTCGAGTTGAAGAATCAGAGAAGCTGCTGCTTGGAACAAATAAGAAGATCGGTGCCATTGCTGAAGAGACAGGATTCTCCGCAGTGAGATATTACATCAGACATTTCGAGCAGTGGTTCGGCATGCATCCGCTGGAATACAGAAAGACTTATATCGGCAAGATCATAAGCAGAGAGATTGAAGCCAAGTACACCAGATGCTCACCGGCACAGATTGAAGGGGCCATCAGACGTCAGGTTAAGGGAGTATATGCCGACTACCTGGATAAAATGAAGGTTAAACCGACAATTGTCGATGTAGACATATATGACGACTATGCTGAAGTAATCAAGGATGAACCTGAGCTTGAAGGAATAATGTCCAGGGACATTAACAGAATTCTGGCTGAACCATACAAACTTCTGCGTGAGATGGGAGAAAACCTCATCGCATCGGGAAGCAATTACATGGTTACAACAAAGGATAAGTTCCCGGGAGCTCTTACTTCACTGAGCATTCTCGTTTACAACTTTGATGACAATGTTACTAAATCACTGAAGAGGATAGGATCAAATTCCGATCTGCTGAGAATAATAAGGAATTATGACGGGGAAGCGGAATTCCTCATCAGATGTACAGGTCTTTCGGGCCAGTTCAGGATTGTTAGATTCAGAATGGACAGGGACAACTTAGTACAGAGGATAGAGGAACAGGGAGATGACCACAAGGAGAAGAGTCCGCGTGAGAAGCTGATAAGCAGAATGTCAACGGAGCCCAGCGTTGCAATATCCAACTACTCCAGCTCCGACGCATTAATCATCAGAACCATTTTAAATGGCATGGGCGTAGAACTTATACTTATTGATTTAAAATAAGAGCAAACAAGTATTATTTTTTAGCAAATGGCTCATTGAAAACACATTTATAAAAGGATATGATTTATATTGCTTGAAAGGGCAAGATGCTAAATGGTATCTAATGTTTATTAAAACATAATAAATGGAGGTAACACGATGAAATTACTTATTATCGGCGCTGGCGGAGTAGGAACTTCAGCAGCAAAAATCATCCAGCTGGCAGGAGCAGAAGGCGACTGGGCTGAAAAAGTTGTAGTAGCAGACTATGACCTGGCAAGAGCAGAAGAAGTTGCAAACAACATCTGCGGCGGCGGCAAATTCATTCCGGCACAGATTAACGCAATGGATCCTGAAAGCATCAAGGCAGTAGTTGCAGAACACGGATGCGACTTCGCAATGAATGCTTGCGACCCAAGAATGAACCCTTGCATTTTCGATACATGCCTCGAAATCGGCATCGGATATCTTGACTGCGCAATGACTCTGGGAACTGAGCACCCTGAAAAGCCTTATGAACTGGCTAATATCAAGCTCGGTGACTATCAGTTTGCAAAGCAGGAAGACTGGATTAAGAGCGGCAAGATCGCTATCTGCGGATCAGGTGTTGAACCTGGTATGGCAGACGTATTCGCTAAGTTCGCAGCAGTACATCTCTTCGACAAGATCGACAGAGTAGACGTACGTGACGGCGACAACTATGGAAACACTGACTCAGACTTCGGTTTCTCCGTATGGACAACAATCGAAGAATGTCTGCAGCCTCCAGTAATCTGGGAAAAGAACGAAGAATTCCCAGAAGGACACTGGTTCTGCACTGAGCCATTCTCAGAACCTGAAATCTTCAACTTCCCTGACGGAATCGGCGACGTTGAAGTAGTAAACGTAGAACATGAAGAAGTACTGCTGGTACCAAGAGAAATCGATTGTAACAGAGTAACATTCAAGTATGGCGTTCCTAGAGAATTCAGAGCTAAGCTGCTGACTCTCCACGGATGGGGACTTGACAACAAGAGAGACATGATCAAGGTTGGCGACAGCGAAATTACTCCAAGAGATTTCGTATGTAAGGTTATCCCTTCACCAGTAGGAGCTACTGATGAAATGACAGGTAAGGGCTGCGCAGGTACTTGGGTAACTGGATGGAAAGACGGCAAGTACAGATCAGTTTACCTGTATCAGGTTGCTGACAACCAGGAATGCATCAAGAAGTACACTACTAACTCAGTAGTAGCACAGACAGCTGTAGGTCCTGTAATCATGATGGAACTGATCGCTAAGGGAATCTGGAACGATGCAGGCGCATGGGGTCCAGAACACTTCGATCCAGATCCATTCGTAGAAAGACTGGCTAAGTACGAATTCCCAGCTGGAATCAGAGAAATGGATTCAGAATATGCTGACGAACTGAACGCTAAGGCTTTCGTTGATTACATCAAATAATCAAAACTAAACACTAAAGAGACTCTTGAAAAAGAGTCTCTTTTTTCATGCTCCGAAATATGATAAACTACGTGTTGCAGACGTTATTATTTTCGAGAGGCTAAGGACATGTCTGAAAAACCGATTCTTTACCTGATAATACCGTGCTATAACGAGGAAGAAGTACTCCCTCTGACTGCCCCTGCATTCAGTGAGGAGCTTATTAGTCTTGCAGGCAAAGGCAAGATTAGCGAAGACAGTTGTGTGCTTTTTGTAGACGACGGTTCAAAGGACGGCACATGGAAAATCATCAAAGAGCTTTCGGGAAAACACGACAACATCAAAGGCATTTCGGAAAGCAGAAACATGGGCCATCAGAACGCTCTTCTGGCAGGTCTCATGGAAGCCAAATCTCTTTGCGATATCACTATAACGACGGACTGCGACGGACAGAACGAAATCGCGGCAATAGAGAGAATGGTGGACGCCTACAGCGAAGGCAACGAGATAGTATACGGCGTACGCAAAGACAGGAAAAACGACGGTTTCTTCAAGAAGCATTCAGCCCAGATGTTTTACAGGCTGACAAGGCTCATGGGAATCGACATGATATACAATCACGCTGATTACAGACTGGTAAGCAGCAGAGTTCTGGATGAATTTGAGGACTTCAGAGAAGTGAACGTATTCCTCAGAGGAATGTTCCCGCTGGTGGGCTTCAGGAGCACGACGGTTGAATACGAAATGGATAAAAGAGTTGCGGGCAGAACCCATTATTCGGCAAGAAAAATGTTCCACTTCGCAATCGATGGAGTTACGAGCTTTTCCATTAAACCGGTAAGAGCTTTTACGGTTATAGGATTCATCGTGTCTCTGTGCAGCTTTATAGGAATCATCTGGACACTGATAGACTACTTCACCGGAGGAACAGTATCAGGTTACGCATCCCTCATGTGTATCATCTGCTTCGTAGCGGGAATACAGCTGATCGGCATAGGTGTAATAGGCGAATATATTGGCAAGATATATATGGAAGTGAAGAACCGTCCTAGATATATCATTTCCGACAGGACGGAGAATTTTGAAGACAGAGGAACTTCGGGTGAAAGAGAATCCGGCAAAGGCAATTAAAAACTCAATAGTGAAAAACAGGCTCAT
Source organism: Bacillota bacterium (assembly GCA_030535275.1). GTDB lineage: Bacteria > Bacillota > Clostridia > Peptostreptococcales > Anaerovoracaceae > Lentihominibacter. The sequence continues at coordinate 18,029 of JAUNIQ010000003.1, forward strand.
ACTGGCAGCCTTTTTCCTGCCTGCACTTATCATGGTGCTGGCTTTTGCTTCTATGGGAGTTTTTCCTTTTGGAAACGAGCAGATTGCGGTCATAGATTTCTATCACCAGTATCTGCCGCTCATCGAAGAGCTACAGTACAAGCTTCACCACGGGGGCAGTCTGTTCTACACATGGAACGGAGCAGGCGGATGCAATTTCTGGAACGTCATAGCCTATCAGGCGGCGAGTCCTTTTAACCTGATTCTGATTCTGTTCCCTGAGAAATTCCTGGCCAGAGGCCTGACTCTTATTCTCATTATCAGAATCGGCCTTGCGGGCAGCTTCATGTTCTGCTTCCTGAAGAAGACATACGAGAAGGTCAGCTTCGCAACTGTTGGTTTTGCAACTCTCTATGCACTCTGCGCATACGTTATGGCATACTACTGGAACATCATGTGGATGGATGCGGTAATGCTCCTGCCGCTTTGCATTCTGGGACTCAGGAGACTCATTGACGGCGGGAAGCCGGTTCTTTATGTGGTCACTCTGGCCATAATTGTATTCTCGAATTACTACATCGGAATTACAGTATGCATTTTCATAATGACATACTATTTCTCATTGTATTTTGGCAGCAGGAGAGAGGGAGGATTCAAGTCCTTCGCCAAGACCAGCCTGCGCACTCTTCTCTATTCGATTCTGGCTCTGGCAATGACGGCGGTAATGCTTCTGCCGACATGGATCAGCATGAAGAAGGCGAGTGCCATGAAGTCCACATTCCCGGATCACTGCTATTTCTACAAGGATCCGCTGGACGTAGTCAACCAGCTGCTGCCGTTTTCCAAGTTCTCTTACATGGAAGGCCTGCCTAACATATGCAGCGGCCTTATAGTTGTCATCCTTCTCATATTCTATTTCATGAGCAGAACGATTAACTTAAGAGGAAAGATTGCCAATGCCCTCTATCTGGTATTCCTCTATTTCAGCATGAATGTGAACTACCTTGATTACATCTGGCACGGATTCCATTTCCCTAACATGCTGCCGTTCAGATATTCGTTTGTAGTAAGCTTCATCCTGATTGGAATGGCTTATGAGGCATTTATAAGAATAGATGAAATAAAGGTGAGCCATCTCTGGGCAGTGCTTGCCGGAGGCATAGGCTATTACCTGATTGCAGATAAAATCCTGAAGGATGTCGTAACGGATTTCAAGACCTTCTTCTACATGGGCATTCTCCTGCTTTTGCTTTATGTGGCTGTAATGGTGATTTACAGAAAGGGTCTGCTGAAGGCCAGAATGTTCCGCTATGTTTTTGTCGCGGTAATTGTGACGGAAATGATATGCGTTTCGATGACGGACATTAACACTATCGGCAGCACATCCGAATCGGAGTACAGCGCCAACAGCATCGGTATTGCAAAGGCAGTAGACTACGTCAGCGATGAGTTTGACAGGGTTGAAATCGATAATCCGCTGACTCTCAACGACCCGGCCAGATTCCATTACATGGGAATGACTCAGTTCGCCTCTTCCATTAACAGCGAGACGAATACCCTCTATGAGAAAATCGGACTTGAAGCGGAGCCGGGATCAAACAGAGTTAAATATACGCAGACCACTCCTATCCTTAACGCCATGCTGGACATGAAATATCTGATTGGCAAGAACAGACCGGTTTTGGATAAGAGTTATAAGCTAGTAAAGGAATTCGGAAGCACGAGACTGTATAAAACCAAGTACCCGATGTCCATAGGCTACATGGCTCCATACACCATTCACACCTGGGACTGTGACAGTGCGGATCCTTTCGTGAATCAGGATGATTACGTGAGAGCGATGACATCAAACATTTATTCCAATCTGTTCAGCGAGGTTGAAAAAACCGGCATGGATAAAACCAATGCCAAGGTGACAGAGAACGGTGAAAACAACTATGACATTGCACCTGTTGACGGAGCGTCAGAGACACACATGATTCTCAACTTCAAATCTGACAAGACACAGAAGTACTATGTTTATGCGGACTCATCAATAGCTGACTACATTACCGTGGACATAGAAGGACAGACTGAGGATGTTGACATCGACGAGAACTACGCTGCAGTTGTGAACGTTGGCGAAATCGAAGAGGGCACGGAATTCAAAATAGACTTCCAGTTCGAGCTGGGCAAGTCCGGAACGGCACTCTGTCTTGTTCGCACCATGGACGAGGAAAAGTGGGAAAAGGCCTACGAGATGATGTCACGAAATCTGATGGAGGTTACTGATTTCGGAGACACATACGTGAAGGGAACCATCGATGTAGATGAAAGCGGAATGCTTGTAACATCGATTCCATATGATGACGGCTGGACGCTGAAGGTTGATGGCAAGGAGAAGGAAATCAATGAGCTGGTCGGAGGCGTCTGGATTTCAACGCCGCTGGACCCGGGCACTCACGAGATTGAACTTCATTTCAGACCGGCGGGATTTATTCCGGGGCTGATAATTACCATATTGTCAATTCTGCTTCTGATAGGACTCAGCCTAGCCAGAGATCGACTAATCGGCCGACGACATCAGCAATGTCCTTTAGAGGAATCTGATTGTAATATATAATAAGCGTTGCAGATCCCTTGCGGCCAAGATGGTCAACAGCAGGGATGTTGCCGGGGAATACTGCAGGGATGCCGAGTGATTCGGCATCCTTTTTTAATTGCTTGGCAGGCTTGCCGGAATGAATCTGCAGAATGACATTACTGCCGGATCTGGTATTGATTACTTCAATTGAGTCAGCGGCCTTTTTCTCAAATTCATCTATCAGACGAGTAAGCTTCTGAGAATAGAGCTTACGGATTTTCTTAATGTGAGTCTGGTAGTATCCTGTCTCCATGAACATGGCGAGAGTCAGCTGCTCCAGCTTGGAGCAGGTCTGGGAGTAGTCGCCTGCTATGGACGAGAAATCTCCCGCCATTGAAGCGGGGAGAACCATGTAGCTGATCTTCACTGCACCGAAAAGAGTACTTGAGAAGGAACCCAGATATATTACCCTGTCGCTTCCCGCAAGACTTTTCAGTGCGGGAATCGGCTTGCCTGAATATCTGAGCTCGCTGTCGTAGTCGTCTTCAATAATGTAACTGTCATTTTCACTTGCCCAGTCCAGGAGCTCGTATCTTCTGCCGATGGGCATGACTGTTCCTGTCATGGCGTTGTTTGACGGGGACACATAGGTTGCTGCACGGATGTTGGCCGGAAGCTTTTCGATGGCAAGGCCGTTCTCGCGCACTTCAACGGGAGTAATGGCGAAGCCTCTGTCACGGAATATGTTTCTTACAGGCATGTATCCCGGGCTCTCGAGAGCAACGTGTTCAACACCCTGTCTTCTCAGCAGGGTGGCCAGGTGGTTGGTAATCTGCTGAGTACCTGCGGCGATGATTATCTGTTCCGGGTTGCAGGATACTCCGCGTGACATGTACAGGTATCTTGCAATCTCGGTGCGCAGTCCTTCTTCACCCTGAGGATCACTCTCGAAGAAGAGGGCCGGAGAGAAGTCCGTGAGAATCTTGTTCATGCATTTCTTCCACTTGTTGAAATCAAAGCATTCCGGGTCATACTGCATTGCAGGGGTATCGGATTTGATTGAATCTCCAAGTGTAGACACTTCCTGAGAAAGAATATCACTTACAGCAGGTACAGTTTGCTTGGCTCCCGTCAGCACCTTGCTCACATAGTATCCGGACTGAGGCTTTGCTGTAAGGTAGCCCTCTACGAGAAGCTGATTATAGCTCTGCTCTACGGTTGTAATGCTCAGACCCGTTGATTTCGCTAGGTTTCTAAGGGATGGGAGCTTCTCTCCCTCGGTCATTTCTCCGCTGAGAATGGCGTTTCTTATATAGCTGTATAACTGCTGATAATATGGGGTTTTTCTCGAATCATCCAGTACAGGAAGTATGGCTTTCATGACAATTCTCCTAACTGTTATTATAAAAATAATTATTATTGTCTATTTATCTATATACAATTCTGCTTTATTATAGTATAAGACAAACAGAAGTGTTTGAAAAGAGGGTTTATTAATGCAGACAAAAATGACAGGACAGAAGACATCGGCCATTGTAATGACTGCAATGATGATGTGCATAATAATGGTTGCAATCTTCCTCTTCAGAATTCCGATTCCTTTTACGCAAGGCTACGTGAATCTGAGTGATGGAGTCATTTTTATTGCGGTAATTCTTCTGGGCAGAAAGTACGGTGTGGCATCTGCGGCACTGGGAAGCATGCTGGGAGATATTATCGGAGGTTTTGCAATGTGGGCACCATGGACATTCATGATCAAGGGTGGAATGGCTCTCATTATGGCAACGATAATTCTTGCCTTTGCAAAAAGTAAACTCGGCGAAGGCAAAAGATGGATGGTTCGTATCGGCGCCATGGCATGCGGTGGAATGTTTATGGTATTCGGCTACTTTATCGCTGAGAGGATAATGTACGGAAGCTGGGCAATAGCAGCACTGGGAATCCCATGGAACGTGGGCCAGTTTGTTGTTGGCATTATTCTGGCTGTGTGCATACTGAAGGCTCTGCATAAGACCTCAGTAATTGATAAGGATGTAATGTTATGAGAAAACTTAAGGTGAAAAAACTGATTCTGGATCAGGGCCGTCCGAAGATAGCAGTGCCTATTACAGGAAGGTCCCACGAACAGATAATAAGCGATGTGAAAGAGGCCATGAAAAAGCCGTGTGACATGCTGGAGTGGAGAGCAGACTACTTCTTCGGAGAAATGGACAGTCTGGAAGAAAAAGTCGTGAACACCGATGCCCACATGGAAATGATCAGAATTCTTGACGATATTGATTATCAGACAGATGGAATGCCTCTTATTTTTACGATTAGAGGACGTGGACACGGTGGCAGAGTAGCGCTCGACAGAGAGCATACTTATGACCTTGCCAGCCTGGCGGCGCAGTCGGGCCTGGTTGACTTTGTCGACATGGAACTCTTTGATGATGATGACACATACAACCCGGATCAGGTTCAGAAGCAGATTAGGGAGATTCATGAATTCGGAACCGGAGTTATTCTTTCATACCATGACTACGAGACGATGCCGACTTTAGAGGTTATCGCAGGACTGACCAAGCTGATGAGAGGCATGGGCGCGGACATTGTTAAGATTGCCGGCACGGCATCAAGCCGCGATCAGGCGCTGGAGATGATGAAGATGGCAGAGCTTCTCACAAGAGGCGAGGAGCTGCCTGTAATATTTGTTGCCATGGGCGATGAAGGTCGCATCACTAGAATCGCAGGAGGAGAGAACGGCTCGGCGATTACATTTGCCAGAGGCAGTGAGCAGACCGGCGAAGGACAGATAGATGCAGCCACACTGTCAAGGCTGCTGGATGATTATTATTCAAAGAAAAAATGAGCTATATCAAAGCAGAGAATCTGACATTTGAATACAAGAAGACTGATGAGGCCGGAGACATTCTGACTACCAGAGCCATTGACGGAGTATCCTTCGAAATAGAGAAGGGCAGCTTCACGGCCATTATCGGGCAGAACGGAAGCGGCAAGTCGACTCTGGCCAAGAACATGAATGCCCTGCTGACTCCATCATCGGGAAAGATGTATGTGGATGGCATGGACACATCCGAAGCGGAAAACGTATGGCCTGTCCGACAGCGGGTGGCAATGGTATTCCAGAATCCGGATAACCAGATTGTATCCGCCATCGTAGAGGACGACGTTGCATTCGGACCGGAAAATCTGGGCGTGGATCCTGAAGAAATCAGGAGACGTGTCGACGAGGCCCTTGGCGGAGTTGAAATGTACGAGTACAGGAAGAAGGCACCCCATCTTCTTTCCGGCGGTCAGAAGCAGCGCATCGCCATTGCAGGCGCCGTTGCCATGGAGCCGGAATGCATCGTATTTGATGAACCGACAGCCATGCTCGACCCGAGGGGAAGAGAGGAAGTTCTGCAGGTAATAAAGAAGCTGAACGCCAGAGGAATTACAACTGTCCTCATTACACATTTCATGGAAGAGGCCGCACAGGCGGATAAAATAATTGTCATGGATAAGGGCGTAATCCGAATGGAGGGAAGCCCCGACGAAATATTCAGAAGGGGAGAGGAACTCATGGAAATGAGTCTGGGTGTTCCGGCACCGGTCGAACTGGCAATGGAACTGAAAAAACGCGGAATAGAACTGCCCGATGGAATCATGACTAAAGAAGAATTAATTGGAGAGCTTACCAAGTGAGCATAGAAGTAAAGAATCTTACACATGTTTATAGCGAGGGCCTGCCTCACGAATCAGTGGCTATCGATGATGTCAGCTTCACGATAGGCGACGGCGAGTTCGTGGGAATAATAGGCCACACGGGATCAGGCAAATCCACACTGCTCCAGCACATGAACGGACTCCTTAAACCAAAGGCAGGAACGATCATAATTGACGGAGTGGACATTACTGATTCAAAGACCAGCCTGCTCGACATCAGAAAGAAGGTCGGGCTGGTTTTTCAGTACCCGGAATACCAGCTCTTTGAAGAAACCGTTGCAAGGGATGTTGCCTTCGGACCTTCAAACCTTGGACTTTCACAGGAGGAGATTGACGCCGTAGTCAGAGAATCCATTGAGCTTGTGGGTCTTGATTACGATGAGATAAAGAATGTATCACCATTTGAGCTGTCGGGTGGTCAGAAAAGACGTGTTGCCATGGCAGGCGTACTGGCAATGAAGCCTGAGGTTCTGGTTCTCGATGAACCTACAGCCGGTCTTAACCCTAAGGCACACGCTGACATTCTCGACATGGTTGATGGAATACATAAAAGGACGAACAACATTATCGTTCTGGTTTCACACAACATGAACGACGTTGCCAGAATGAGCGACAGGGTTCTGGTCATGGACCACGGCAGACTGGTAATGAACGGAACTCCTTCAGAGGTGTTCGTCAGAGAAAATGAACTTAAGGAAATGGGCCTGGCTTTGCCTGACGCCCTTGATATTACACTGAGGCTTCGCGAGGCGGGAATGGACATCAGTGAAAGCTGCCTGACAATCGCAGAGGCGGCTGATGCAATCGCAGCCAGATTGAAATGATAAGAGACATTACACTGGGACAATATTATCCGGGCAATTCCTGGATACACAGACTTGATCCGAGAATCAAGATCATGGCAACGCTGCTCTATATAGTGGCGCTCTTTGTCGTGAAGGATTTCACCGGGTTTATTGTTGCCTTTGCAGCTCTTGAAGCGATCATCATTATCTCAAAGGTTCCGAGAAGCTTCATATGGCGCGGCCTGAAGCCGGTAATTCTGATAATAGCATTTACGCTGCTGATCAATATTTTCATGATTAAGGGAGAGGTGCTCTTCCAGCTGGGCTTCCTGCACATTACGAAGGAAGGTCTGCTGACGGCTGCCTTCATGGGAATCAGACTGGTGCTTCTCATTATCGGCTCAACGATGCTCACGCTGACCACAAGACCTATAGGTCTGACAGACGGCATCGAAGCGCTGCTGTCGCCATTTAAGAAGATTGGTCTGCCTGCCCACGAGCTGGCAATGATGATGACAATAGCTTTGAGATTTATACCGACTCTCCTGGAGGAGACCGATAAAATCATGAAGGCGCAGCAGGCAAGAGGCGCCGACTTCGAAAGCGGGAACATTCTGAAGCGTGCAAAGGCACTGGTTCCGATTCTGGTTCCGCTCTTCATAAGCGCTTTCAGAATTGCCCAGGACCTGGCCATGGCCATGGAGGCCAGATGCTACGGAGGCAATGTTAAGAGAACGAGAATGAATGCCATGAAACTGGAAAAGCGCGACCTGGCGGCAAGCCTGCTCTTCCTGGTATTTCTGGCGCTGATAATACTGCAGAGAATTTTCATGTAGGCAGAGAGTTATATGAGACAGAGAAAAGCTAAAGACCTTGAAAAAAGACTCGCCATGTGTGAGGACATAATACTGAATGACTTCGGTCCTGAAACCTGGGAGACTGCCTTTGCACCGTCGGAGCCAGATGGGAGGGCGAGAGACCTTTATCTGGAAATAGGCTGCGGTAAGGGGCAGTTCATAATCAAGCACGCGCTTCAGTCACCGGAAAGCAATTTTATCGGAATCGAGGGGCAGGAGACGGTGGTCCTTCGTGCGGCCGAAAAAGCCAGGGCTGTTTCGGGAAAGTCCCAGTGGCCGGAGAACGTGCCCGGAGAGGAAGTGCTCCTGGGCGTATCCGGAGAACTGGACAATCTGAAGCTGGGCTCTGCCTTTGTAAATAAGATGGAGGAGTTCTTCCTGGAAAATCAGCTGGCAGGCCTTTACCTGAACTTCAGCGATCCCTGGCCGAAGGAGAGACACGCCAAGAGAAGGCTGACGCACCGTGACCGCCTGAGAGATTACGCCTGGGCAATCAGGGACGGAGGCTTCATAGAATTCAAGACTGATAACGACGGGCTGTTCGAATTTTCCGTTGAGGAATTTGAGGCCTGTGACGATCTGCTTGAGGTGGTGGAGTTTACCCGCGACCTTCACGGTGAAGACTGTACATATGAGTCGCGATATGTTACAACAGAGTACGAAGACAAATTCAGCGGCAGAGGAAAGAATATTAATTACATTAAGGTAATTGTAAATAAGGAGAAGTAAAATGGCAGAGTTCATTCTGGCAAGAGAAAACGGAAGAAAGATTCCGAAGGAAGACAAGATTTTCGGCATTTCAAACAGAGCCAAAGCGGCAATAGCCGAAAAGGGAAAAGACAAGGTAATCAATGCAACCATCGGTGCGCTGCTGGATGATGATGGCAATCTGGTTGTAATGGAATCGGTTGACAGGGTTTACAGAGAGCTGCCACCTAAGGAATACGCAGAGTATGCTCCTATCGGTGGAATCGCAGCTTTCAGAGAGGCTGTTCAGAAGGCGGCTTTCGGTGCTCATGTTCCTTCCGGATACATTGAAGCGGTTGCCACTCCGGGCGGTACGGGATCACTTAGAAATGCGGTTTCGAATTATTCCGAACCGGGAGATGAAATACTGACGAGCGACTGGCACTGGTCACCTTACAATACCATCGCGGGTGAAATCGGAAGAAGCGTTGCAATCTATCAGCTGTTTACTGAAGGCGGAAAGTTCAACGTTGAATCATTCAGAGCGAAATCAGCGGAACTGCTTGCGAAGCAGGAATCGCTGGTAATCATAATCAACACGCCGGCTCACAACCCTACAGGCTATTCACTTACGCTGGAGGACTGGGACGGAGTTATTGACGCTCTCTGCGAGGAGGCGAAGTGCGGCAAGGGCATTGCTCTCGTCATTGATACGGCCTACATTGATTTCGCAGGAGATGAAGAAGAGTACAGAAGATTCATTCCTAAGCTGGAAAGACTTCCGGAAAATGTCCTGCCGATTATCGCATACAGTCTGAGCAAGACCTTCGCACTTTACGGTGCACGTTGCGGCGCAATGATCTGCATGGCAAAAACCCCTGAAATCGCAGAGGAATTCAGGAGAGTGTGCGAATTCTCATCGAGAGGTTCATGGTCAAACAGTGCCAGACAGGGACAGGCCATTCTGGCCAAAATATATTCTGACCCTCAGCTGTTGAAAAAGGTGGACGAGGAGCGTGAGGAATACAGGAACATGCTCATCGCCCGCGGCGAAGCATTCAACAGGGCAGCCGAAGAAGTGGGCCTGGAAATAGTTCCATATGATGCGGGATTCTTCATCAGCATCCCGTGCGAGGATCCTGATGCACTTAGCAGAAAGCTTGAAGAGAAGGATGTATTCCTGGTACCGCTTGCCAAGGGAATCCGCGTATCGGTCGCATCCATCTCGGAAGAAAAATGCAGGATCATCCCGGCAATGATCAAAGAGGCAATGGAAGATTAATATCTTTTTTTGCCGAGAGATTTTGAAGGCTTTGCTACAGTCAGTTTGCCTTCGTCAGCTGGTGCAGGAAGGTTTTTCTGCTCACGTTCAGCCTTGATTTTGCGAGCCTCATTTGCAATTTCATGAAGGTTGAAAGATGAATCCGGATCCGCAGCCTTCTTTGCTCGGCGTTTCTGCTCGTCGTAGTCCGCCTTTCTGTAGGACTGACGGCCTTTGATATTTAAGTCGTTTTCGCCCCTCGTTTCAATCATGATTCGAGGGTTTTTCTTTGCGGCGAAGTTCGCAACTTCCTCAATGCAGTCTGCGCTCAGAACTACCGTGCGCGGTTTTTTTACCTTGCGCTTTGTGAAGTGAACGGTAACTTCCGTCTTTGACTTTCTGTAGTCAATGAGCATGTAGCTGAGGTCCTGCCATTTCCAGACTCCGTGGATTTTGAAACCGAAAACCGAAAGGTAGCTGTCTACGCCTTTGTCGTTTACTATCATTATGGTCTTTGAGAAGGCAACAACGAGTATCAGTATGATGCAGATAATGTATGTGCCCAGACCGCTGCTGTGATCGATTACACCATACAGAATAAATAATCCTATGAGGACAATGAGTAGAATGTTGATGAGTTTTGAACCTTTTTTAATTCCGTAATATTCCATGTTTTTTCACCTGTTACAAGCAAAATCTTTTTTTACAAGTATAATTAGTTGGCCGGAGATTGACAAGCAGTTTTTTTGGACTTGAATGTGTCGCGTGCTCGTGTATAATTCTCTAAAGGTGACAGAAGGAAAAAATAGCGAAAGAGGAAAGAATGAACGACAATATTTCGAAACGAATAAAAGAGATTCTGTACGATTACGTATCGGTAAAGAGCACAACATACACAGCGGATGAAAAGAATGCCACAAAGTATCTGACAGAACTTTTCAAAGCAATGGATTACTTCAGAGAGAATCCTGATAAATACGGTACTCTTGAAATTGAAGGTGATCCCTTTGACAGATCGGTGTTTTACGGGATGGTCAGGGGCAAAGGCAACAGAACGGTTGTAATGATTCACCATTACGATGTGGTGGACGTTGAAGATTTCAAACTCATGAAAGACATGGCTTATTCTCCTGATGAACTTGAAGCCTCACTGATGAAAATCCGTGGAAGCTTTTCAGATGAGGCCAGAACGGATATGGAATCAGAGGAATTCATGTTCGGTAGGGGAACGGCAGATATGAAAGGCGGCGGAGCAATTCAGATCGCCTTGCTGGAGGCATTCAGCCAGCAGCAGGAGCCTCAGGGAAACCTGATTGTGCTGGCAGTTCCAGACGAAGAGAATGCATCCGCCGGAATGCTGGCAGGAGTAGGGCTCCTTAGAGAACTCAAACAAAAGCATGGTCTGGAATATTTGATGATGATAAATTCGGAGCCTCACCAGAGAAAGCATCCGGACAGGGGTGTTTTCTCTACAGGTACTGTTGGCAAAATAATGCCATTCGTTTATGTACGCGGATATCTGTCACACGTGGGAAAGGTCTTTGAGGGATTTAATCCTGTTGGACTCATGAATGAAATCGTGAGAAGAACAGAACTTAACATGGATTTTGCGGATTCCATAGAAGGGGAATGTTCACCTCCGCCAACATGGCTTTCTCTGAAGGACAGCAAGACTCATTACGATGTTTCAATGCCTCTCTCCATATCGGGATTTTTCAGCGTCCTGACGCTAACGAAGACGCCGACTGAAATCATGGATATGCTCAGGGGAATATGCGAAGAGGCCTTTGACCATGTAATAGCATCCATGAATGAGAGCTATGAATGCTTCTGCCGAGAAGCGGAGCCTGTGGTAAAACATCTTCCGTGGAAGAAGGATGTAATGGATTTCTCGCGGCTTTATGAAAGGGCATGCAGTGAAAACGAAAGATTTGCTGCTGATTTTGCAGAGTACAGCAGGCAGGTTGCAGGGATGATAAAAGAGGGCGGCATCGATACAAGCGATGGAAACCTGAAGCTGGTTGAATTCATGTTTGATTACATAAGCGACATGTCGCCATGTGTTGTGTTCGGAATCATTCCGCCATTCTACCCGAGCGTATGGGAAGGAGCGGACTACTGCGCCGGATCGAGCGGCAGACTGGCAGAGCATCTGCAGAACTTCACAAAAGAGCAGTTTGGTCAGGAGTATGAGAAGGAGCTGTTCTACACCGGAATATGTGACCTGAGCTATTCGGGAACAGGAAATTACGAGAGGATTGAAGAGATGCTGCGAAACAACATGCCGTTCTTCGGCAGCTTCTACAGCATTCCATTTGAAGACATTTCGGAAATATCCATGCCATGCATCAACATCGGGCCGTGGGGAAAGGATTTTCATAAGCTTACCGAGAGGGTAAGCAGACAGGATTTATTCTGCAGAACACCTGCAATACTGGAGGAGGCAATAAACACTCTGCTAATTCAAAAATAAATCATTTAATTCAAAACTGAATTATTATAGGGCGATAATTGAATATAGAACAGGGAATGAAAAAATATTTTTTTCCGCAAAACCAAGCAATACTTATATGCCAGACGATATCGATTAAATGCGATAGAGCTTGGCATATATTTTGCTTTATAGGAGTATGTACAAGTATGAACAATAAGGAGAAAGTAATATGGATGTAAAACAGGTCAAAAAAGATTTGTGTAGCTGGATTGATGAGAACAAGCAGGAGTTCAGTGACCTTGCTCGTTATGTATGGGAGCAGGCCGAGCTCAGCATGGAAGAAAAGAACTCATCGGCAGCACATATTGAAGTTTTGTCGAAGTACGGTTTTGAAATTGAAAAAGGTGTTTCCGGTGTTCCTTATGCTTATATTGCAACATACGAGAACGGTGGACCGGTAATCGGGATAAATGCAGAGTACGATGCACTTCCTGGATTGTCACAGGACACCTGCTGTACGAAGAAACCAATTAAACAGGACGGTCCGGGGCACGGATGCGGTCATAACCTGCTGGGAGCCGGTGGCGTTAATGCAGCTGTAGCACTCAAGGTTATAGCAGAAAAGTACGGCATCAATGTGACAATCAAAGTATTTGGAGCCGCTGCTGAAGAAATCTGCATAGGCAAGCCTTTTATGGCAAGAGACGGATACTTCGAAGGCGTGGATGTGTTCTTTGACTGGCACCCTTGGAGCTATAACCGTGCGGACTATGATACATGCAACGCATATTTCAATATCAAGTATCACTTCAAAGGCAAGGCATGCCACGGTAACTCGCCATGGTACGGCAGAAGTGCATTTGATGCTGCAATGTTGCAGGGACATGCTGTTGAAATGCTGAGAGAACATATCAGACCATCGATGTGCGGACTGGACGCAGCTAACACAATCAACTATACATTCTCGGATACAGGTCCGGAAATACCGAGTGTTGTTGCAGACAGAACAACAGCCTGGTACATTGGCAGATTTGACCGTGCGGAACTCATGGTTGACGTTATAGACAGAATCAACAAGTGTGCAGAAGGTGCGGCGCTTGCAACTGGAACAACAGTTGAAATCGAGACTGTTACAGCCTGTCATGACAAGCTTGAAAACGTTGTTCTGTCAGAGGTAATGCATAAGAACATGGAAGAAATCGGTGTTCCTAAGTTTACTGAGGAAGAGCATCAGTATGCGAAGAATCTGCAGAAGGCAATCGGGCTGAATCCAATAGGTCTTGATGAAACCATCATGCCGTTTGGCGGTGGCGGAACTGCGCTTTGCGATACTTCTGAGTACAGCTGGTTTGCACCGTATGCAACCATATGGGTAACAGCAGGTCCATCGGGAACAGGCTGGCACAACTGGACAACAGTAGCATGCACGGGAACTGAAATTGGCTTCAAGGCTGTAAATTGTGCAGCTAAGATAATGGCAGCCTCAGCACTTGACGTTCTGGCTGATCCGTCACTCATTGACAAAGCAAAGGCAGAACTGAAGGAAAGAATGTCTGAAAGACAGTATATAAAGCTTCTGCCGGACGATGCGAAGCCACCTGTAGGAATCAATGCCGAAAACATGGCAAAGTTCAGATAAGGCAGTTATTGCATATTGTAATTATTCATAAATCGTTATCATTAGTATCATTATTGAAAGGAGACAAAATGGATTACGGAATTTTATCCATTGCGCCTATCGTAATAGTGTTCGCGGTAGCTCTTTCAACTAAGAGAACTCTGCTGGCACTGTTTTCGGGATCAGTAGGGGGCGCACTGATTCTCGGTAAAACTGGAATCTTCGGAACCTGGTTTGACTACTTCTACCAGTCATTTGCAGATCCTGATGCTGAATGGCTGATCATGGTTACATGTCTGTTCGGAGTTCTGGTTGCACTGTTCGAAAGCTCGGGAGCAATCGATGACTTTGCTATCTGGGTTAGACGTTTTGTAAACAGCAAGAGAAAGGCTCTGCTGCTGACTTACCTTCTGGGATTTGTAATCTTCCTGGATGACTACCTCAACAATCTGGTAGTAGGTACAGCAATGAAGCCGATGACTGACAAGTACGGAATCCCAAGATCACAGCTTGCTTATGTAGTAAATAGTACTGCAGCACCTATATGCGTTCTGATTCCGATTTCATCATGGGCAGTATTCTTCGGAACTCTGCTGGAAGGTGAAGGAGTAACTTACAACGGAACAGGTATTGGAGCGTACATTCACTCACTGCCGCTGGTATTCTACGGCTGGATTGCACTGATTGTTGTACTGCTGGTTGTACTCGGAGTTCTTCCTCCAATCGGACCAATGAAGAAGCATGCCAAGATGGCTGAAGAAACAGGAAGAGTATTCCCTCCTGGCGAAGTTTATGATGAACTGAGCGAAGCTGCCATCGAAAGAGCAAAGTTTGAAGTTGATACTGACAAGAAGGTTAACCCTATTCTGTTCCTGCTGCCAATCCTGATAATGATTGTTGTTACAATTGCTGCCGGTGTTGATATCATTATCGGAACAACTTCCGCAATCGGAACTATGTTCGTACTGCTTCTGATTACCCGAAGGATGAAGGTGTTTGCAATATTTGAGGCAATCTATGAAGGTATTGTAAGCATGGCCTTCGTAGCAATTCTGGTAATACTGGCCTATATGCTCCAGAAGATGAACGGAGATTTGGGTCTTGCAGAATACGTTATTTCAGTTGTTGAGCCACTTATGAAGGGCGCATTCCTGCCTGCAGTAGTATTTATCTTCTGCGCGGTTTATGCATATTGCACAGGCTGCTTCTGGGATCTGGCTGCAATTATCACACCGCTCGTTATTCCTCTCGCAATCGCCATGGAAGTTGACCCTATGCTTGCCGGAGCGGCTATCTTCTCAGGTGCAGCATTCGGTTCAAACACCTGCATGTACGGTGATGCCATGATTCTGGTTTCCAAGTCGACAGACATGCAGCCGGTTGATAACATGCTGGCAACATTACCGTATGCAGCAGTTTCAGGCGGATTAACAGTAATAGCTTATATTGTTACAGGATTCATAATGTGCTAACCTATTAGCGGGGAGGCGATACTATGAAAGAATCTCTAATAAAAAATCTCACAATTCTCGATAACCTCTATGGTGTGTCAGGAAATGAAGAAGCTGTTGCTGAAGCGGTAAAGGAACTGATGGAAGGCCTCTACGATAAGTACGAAGAGGATCCTTTGGGCAATCAGTACTACACAAGATATGGAAAGAACAAAGACAAGAAGTTTGTAATTTCTGCTCACATGGATGAGATTGGCTTCTGTATTAACCATATCGAGGAAAATGGTCTGGCCAGAATGCTTCCGGTAGGATTCCATGATGAACGAATGGGCATCAACCAGCATCTGGTTGCAATTACTCGTGAGGGCAAGGTAATTGAAGGCGTTACGGGATGCATACCATTCCACTTCCTGTCACCGGAAGACATGAAGCAGGGACTGACAATAGCTGACTTGAGCCTGGACTTCGGAACCAATACGCGAGAAGCAACCCAGGCACTGGGTGTTGATGTCGGTGACTACGTTACATGGAAGGCTGACGGAAAGATGATGAACGGAACAGACATTTACTGTGGCAAGTCAATTGATGACAGAGCTGCATGTGCCGTCCTGATTGAACTCATGAAGGAATTCAGAGATGAAGCACCGGAGGTTACCATTGTTGCTGTATTCAGCACGCAGGAAGAAGTGGGCATGCGAGCCGGCGGAATCATCGCCGATCGCGAACATCCTGATTTCTTCATCGGACTGGACCTTACACTGGCAAGAGGCATACCTGGTCTTGAAGAGAATGTTGACCACACTGAAATGGGCAAGGGCATAGCTCTGAACTATTTCGACTGGGACCCTGAACTCGGCATGACAGGAAATAATATTCCGAGAAAGGTAAACAACTTCTTTGAAGACCTCTGTGAGGCAAAGGATATTCCTTATCAGAAGGTAGTACTCGTGGGCGGAGGGACCGATTCATGGTCGGCAGCCCTCGGCGGCGGAGGCACTCTCTGCGGTGGAATATTCATTCCATCCCAGTATGTTCATTCAGCAGTAGGAACGATTGATATCAACGATATGATCTGCACTGAAAGACTGCTGAGAGAAACAGTAAGAGAATTTCCGTTCTAGAAAATAGAATACATATTTACCAAAGCCCGGCAATTCATGCTGGGCTTTTTGTTTGACATAAGAGCTCAATGCTAATATAATTCAATAAATTCGTTTTTGAATTAAAATTGATTCTTTTTTGAAAGAAAACAATGCAGGTGTGAATAACATGAGTCATAAACAACTAGAGACCATAATGGACCGCTACAGGAAATCGATTAATCAGATCCAGTTTGCCAAACCAGAACAGAACTGGCTGAATGATATCGATAGTAGTGATGATTCGGTTAACATTATCGATAAGCTTGTTCAGTTCAGCATTGAGCTCAACAGTATCCTGGAAAACTGCCCTGACAGCATAACCGTAATGGATGCGGATGGAAAGACTTTGAGGGCAAATAAGACCTTTGAAGACACAACGGGGATAAAACGGGAAGAAATAATAGGCAGAAACATAGTCGATATGGAAGAAGATGGATTCTTCAAGCCATCTGTTTATAGCATTGTCAAGCGTGGGGGCAGAAAGATATCAGTACTCCAGGATGGCATGAACTGGAGGGCCGTTGCGACCGGGGCACCCGTATATCGTATATGATGAGGACGGCAAGCTGTTCAGAGTTGTATCCAATGCCCAGGATCTGGACTCAATACGTGAAATAACGTCCTATGTTGATAAGCCTGAAGTTCCTGCCAAGAGTGCCGAGGACAGTCAGATAATTGCCGAAAGTGCAGTCATGAAGAACATTCTTCAGATTGCGGATCAGATAGCGAATGTAGACTCAAATGTGCTGATTACAGGCGAATCGGGAGTCGGCAAGGGTATGATAGCCAGCTACATCCACAGCAAAAGCAACAGAAGTGGTGGGGACATCGTTGAGATTAACTGCGGGGCTATCCCGGATAACCTCATTGAGTCTGAACTTTTTGGCTATGAAAGCGGAGCCTTTACAGGAGCTGCTCAGAAGGGTAAACCCGGTTTGATAGAGATGGCAGACAAGGGGACGCTCTTCCTTGATGAAATAGGTGAACTGCCACTGAATCTGCAGGTTAAGCTTCTTAAGTTCTTGCAGAATCACAAAATTACGCGGGTGGGAGGGATCAAAGAGAAGCAGGTTGACGTTAGAGTAATAGCCGCCACTAACAAGGACTTGAGAAAGATGGTCAAGGAAGGGACATTCAGAGACGACCTTTTCTACAGACTGAATGTTGTGCCGATTGAAATTCCACCACTAAGGGAGCGTCCGGAGGACATTTACCCTGCAGCATGCTTCTTCGCCGAGAAATACAGGAAGAAATATCATAAGACATTTATTTTTAACGATGATTTTCTTGCAACTCTTCGCCAGTACAGGTGGATGGGAAATATGCGAGAACTGGAGAACTACATGGAACGAATTGTAGTAATGAGCGGAGAAGGGTTCAATTCCAATCTGCTGAATCTGGTTGACGAAGAGACCGGTGATGAGGGGAAAAAGCTAACCCTGCAGGAAAGGTTGGATGCATACGAGGGACAGATAATACGTGAATCCTTCGAGCGCCACCATAACACATACAAGGTTGCAGATGAGCTGGGCATCAGCCAACCGAGCGCGTACAGAAAAATAAAGAAATATATCGAAAACAGGTAAATGACCCGAAAAAGGTTTAATTCAGTTGTGAATTAAAATAATTTGCAACTGAATTTTTTTATTGCCTTTGCATTGAAATAATGCAAAGGCTGAATAGCGGCAATCCTTGAAAACACGCGATTTCAAGGGATTTGTAAAATAATTTGATTTTGTATTATTATTCTGGCGCAATTGGCACGCATATTGCTTTTAATAGAAAATAGTTAAAAAAATAAAGTGTTTTAGATGAATTGAGGAGGACTTCAATGATTGATGTACGTTGGTACGGAAGAGGCGGACAAGGCGCTTTCACCGCGGCGAGAATACTGGGCCGCATAATGTCCGTTTACAAGGGTGGTTATGCACTGGCATATCCATCATTCGGTCCCGAAAGAAGGGGCGCACCGGTTTGGAGTTTTACAAGAATCAGTGACAGCAAGATTCTTGACAGAAGCAACCCACCGGTAAGTGATTATCTTATTATTCTTGATGAAACGTTAATTGACGATGAAACATTCAAGGTTCTCAAGGAAGACGGACTTGTAATTATCAATACGGCAGAACCCGAAAAATACAGTGAACTGAAATTCAGAACTGTATGCATCAACGCAACTAAGATGGCTCAGGAGTACCTGGGAAGACCGATTACAAACGTTGCCATGATCGGTGCATTTGCAGCAGCATCAGGACTGTTTGAAATAGAAGATGGCGAAAAAGTTCTGGAGGACACTTTCGCTCCAAAGCTTTTCGTTAAGAATGCTGCATTGCTTAAGGCAAGCTACGAATCAGTGAAGGGAGGCAAATAATATGCAGAGACAGAAACCTGTAAAATTTGATTTTTCGGGAAAGCTCAAGGATGTGCCTCTTCCAATTGCTGTTCCCGGCAACCTGCTTTCAATAAATGCAGGCTTCAGGTCATTCAGACCTGTTATAGATAATGATAAGTGTGCAGGCTGCATGATGTGCTATGTAATGTGTCCGGACGGAACAATTTACAAAGAGGGCGAAGCGCTTGCAATCGATTACGATTACTGCAAGGGCTGCGGCATCTGCGCCGAAGAATGTAAGCTTAAAGCAATAGAAATGGTACCGGAGGAGTAATATGGCAGGATATAAAGATTTCATTAGTGGTGATGAAGCTGTTGCTATCGGTGCCAAGCTGGCCAGACCGGAAGTTATTGCAGCTTATCCTATTACACCACAGACAATAGTAGTTGAGAGACTTTCTGATTTTGTGGAAGACGGTTCTCTTGACTGTCAGTATTTACACGTTGAATCAGAGCACAGTGCAATTATGGCTGTTCTTGGTTCAGAGGCTATGGGATCCCGTTCATTTACAGCAACATCTTCACAGGGTCTGCTGTACATGGTTGAGGGACTCCCTTATGTCAGCGGAAGCAGATTCCCGGTTGTAATGATGAATGCAAACCGTGCAATCGCTGTTCCGTGGAGCATTTACAACGACCACAACGACTCAATGTTCTGCATGAATTCAGGCTGGATTCAGATGTACGTTGAGGATGCACAAGAAGCACTGGATATGGTAATCCAGGCATATAAAATCGGCGAAAACCCTAAGGTGATGCTGCCGGTAATGATCAATGTTGACGGATTCCTTCTCACTCATACATATGAGCTGGTTGAAATTCCTGATCAGGCGGAAGTTGACAGTTTCCTGCCGCCTTATGTTACTGATCACAGAATGGACCTCAATGATTTTAAGAGCGTGTGCATAGGTGTTGGACCTGAATATCACACGGAATTCAGATACAGACAGTATCACGATTTCAAATACGCAGTAGATGCCATTGCTGAAGTTGACAGGGAATACGGAGACAAGTTTGGACGCTACTATGGTGGAATGGTTGAAAAATACCGAATGGAAGATGCAGAGGTGGTTCTCGTTACTGTAGGAAGCATCACCAGCACAGCCAGAACAGTTGTTGATTCAATGAGAGAGGAAGGAAAGAAAGTAGGACTGCTCAAGCTCAGATATCTCAGACCTTTCCCTGATGAAGCGTTCATAGGACTCAGCGACAACATTAAGGCGATCGGCGTTCTGGACAAGAACATGTCATACGGATATGAAGGTACAGTTTACACAAATGTAAACTCAGCACTGGCAAGACGCGAGAAGAGAATGCCTTCACTGAACTTTATTGCAGGTCTTGGAGGCCGTGCAATATCAAGAGAAGACATTGAAGAGATGTTCAATCAGCTTCTTGAATACAAGGGCGAAGCTGAAGCGGACAGAGTTCGCTTCATAAATCTCAATCTGAAGGAGGTGGAAGAATAATGAGCAGCAATCCGACAATCAATATTAAAAACCTTCCTGAAGAGGAGTACTTTTTCGGACACAAGGCATGTGGCGGATGCGGCGGAAGCCTTATCGTAAGACTTACACTTAAGGTTCTGGGAGAGAGAACATTCGTAGCGGTTCCTGCAAACTGCATGAGCGCTGTGGGATTCTACTATCCGACAATGAACTATGGAGTGAACGCACTGGCGGCTGCTTTTGCACCTACGGGAGCTACACTCGCCGGAATGGAAGCTGCCGGCAAGGCGCAGGGACTTGAAGATTACACTGTAGTCGGTTTCGTTGGAGACGGCGGAACTGCTGACATTGGAATCCAGGCGCTGTCCGGAGCAATTGACAGAAACGACAGAATCATTTACATCTGCTACGATAACGAAGCCTACATGAACACAGGCGTTCAGGAAAGCGGACTTACGCCACTGGGAACGAAGACAACAACCTCTCCAATCGTCAACGGCAGCCAGGGCAAGAAAACTCACAAGAAGAACATGTTTGAAATTGTCGCGGCTCATAACATTGAATATGCGGCAACAGCAAGTGCAGGCTATCCGATTGACTTCATGAAGAAGGTTGCAAAGGCAAAAGAATGCAAAGGCACATCTTTCATTCATGTCATGGCACCGTGTCCGACAGGATGGGGAATACCTGAAAGTCAGACTGGCGCAATTGCGAGAGATGCAGTTGAATGCGGTCTGTGGTATCTGGCAGAATACGAAGACGGTGAGTTCAAACTGAACAAGGACGTTAAGGAATTCAAGTCAGTTGCAGACTACCTTGGCAAGCAGAACAGATTCAAGCATATGAACGAAGAAAGTATTGCATTGATTGAAGCTCAGAGAGACAGAACCTGGGCAAGGATCCGCAGAAACTGGTAGGAGAGAAAATGACAGATACAAGAAAATTATATGAAGACAAAATAACAACTCCTCAGGAAGCGGTAAAGGTAATAAAATCCGGAGACGCGGTGGTGTTCCATGCAGGCGTATGTGAACCGGAACTGCTGATTGCGGCAATGGTGGAAAGAGCTGATGAACTGGAAAATGTTGAAGTCATTCATATGACATCTCTCGGACAGGCAAAATATGCTCTGCCGGAGATGAAGAAGAACTTCAGACATAACGGACTGTTCATTTCAGGGCCGACTAGAAAGGCGGTAAATGAGGGAAGAGCTGACTTCACACCATGTCACTATTCTGACATACCTAAACTGTTCAGAGAAGGCAAGGTCAGAGACAACGTTTTCCTGATGGAGGTACCACCACCTGATGAGGAAGGTTACTGCAGCTATGGACTGACTGTTGACTATGCGGTTGCCGCTGCCGAAATGGCAGACGTGGTAATAGCTCAGATAAACAGAAATATGCCGAGAACCTTCGGTGAAAAAATACATATCAGCAAGATTGACTATATAGTAGAAAAGGACGAGCCAATACATGAACTGCAGATGGGAAGTGTAAGTGAAATCGAGAAACAGATTGCACACAACGTTGCAAGCCTCGTTCCTGATGGAGCCACTTTGCAGTTAGGCATAGGAGCTGTGCCTGACATGGTTCTGAAATTCCTGACACACAAGAAGGATCTGGGGATTCATTCGGAAATGTTTTCGGATGGAGTCGTTGATCTCTATGAATCCGGTGCACTGACAAATGCGAAAAAGACTTTGCATCCGGGAAAGTTCATTGCAACCTTCCTGCTTGGAACAAAGAAACTTTACGACTTTGTTGATAACAATCCGGATGTTCTGCTCTTGCCGGTTGATTATACGAACGACCCGAACATAATAGGGCAGAATGACAATCTGATTTCAATCAATTCCGCACTGCAGGTGGACCTTACCGGTCAGGTTAATGCGGAAACGCTTGGAACAAGACATTTCACAGGAATAGGCGGTCAACTGGACTTCGTTAGAGGAGCAGCAAGATCAAAGGGCGGCAAGTCAATAATTGCCCTGCCGTCAACTGCAGCGGGAGGCAAAGCATCAAGAATAGTGAACGACTTCGGTGTTGGCGGAGCGGTCACCACGCCTAGAGGTGATGTTCAGTACATCGTAACGGAATATGGCATTGCGGATCTGCAGGGCCTTTCCCTGAGAGAAAGAATTCATGCTTTAGTAAATATTGCCCATCCGGATTTCAGAGAACAGCTGCTGAAGGAAGCAGAAGAATCCGGAAGGTGTTTATAAAATGAAGGAGGATAAAATGGACAGTTTATTTACAGTATTAAGAGAAGAGGGACTTACAACTCTCAAGATCCAGAACAACTGGAAGACAAATGTTACAAGATTATATGCAGCCAAGGAATGGGATCCGGATGTTGACTTCAGCAAGTACAACAAGGATTTCTACGCAGAGAGCCTGCTGACTGACGACGGAGTATATTACAACACTCATCAGGTCTGGGAGCTGTACAGAAAGTACGGTCTTGAAGAACATCTGCAGAAGGTAATTGAAAAAATCAAGGCAGGAAGACATTTCCAGATTGAAGCATACTACAATGCAAAGTACGAAATTCACTTCATGTACAATCAGCACAGCAAGAAGCTGGGCGTTCACAATAAGAGAAGAGGACTGTTCACAGGTGGAATCAGAAGACACGAACTTGAGGAAGACGAGCTGGAATGCATCCAGGATGGTCTGAATCTGGGAAGAGCAATGAGCTTCAAGAACATTCCGTCAGGCGTACACTACGGCGGAGCAAAGACTGTAGTTCAGATGCCGCCTCTCGACATTAACGACATGGAAGAACTGGGCTGGCTTGCATATGTAATTGACAAGGCAAGAGGAATGTCAACTCCTGACATGAAGCTGCCTAATGAAATGGTTGGTATCATCGTTGACAACTTCTCAAAGCAGTGGTTGGCAGGAAACAATTCAAGGCTCGGTTCATCTGCAGTTCCTACAGGAATCGGAGTGTTCCACGCAGTTAAGCAGGCTGTTAAGTTCAAGCTTGGCAAAGAAACTCTGGATGGTGTAACAGTAGCAATGCAGGGCCTCGGTGATGTAGGTATCACTGTAGCTGAAGAAATGATGAAGGAAAACGCTCTGATGTATGTTGCTGACGTCGATCAGGAAAGACTGGAAGCTTTCAGAGCAAAGTATCCTAACAATGTTAAGATTGTTCCTACAGATGAAATCATGAATCTTGAAGCGGATGTATTCTGTCCATGTGCAATGGGTGGAATACTTACCAAGGAAAATATTCCTAACCTGAAGTTCAAGATTATAATCGGAGCAGCAAACAACCAGCTGCAGGCAAAGAGTGTTGAAGAAGAACTGGAACTGGCTAAGCTCCTCGGTGAAAACGACATTCTGTTCCAGGTTGACTGGTGGCATAACTGCGGCGGCGTAATCGTTGCAATTTCAGAATATGAAAATGATAAGATCACTTTGGAAGAAGTAATCGACAAGACTATCGAGAGAGTTTCAACTCTTACATGGGCAAAGCTCAACGAAGCAAAGGAAAAGGGAATTACTCCAACAGAGGCAATCTACGCCGAATGTGAAGAAATCATTTACGGAGATAAGGACTTAATGTAATGTTTCAGAATATGAGAAGATCCAGACAGCAAATGAGCGCAGAAGAATGCAACTGCATTCTGAAAGAAAAGACGTCAGGAGTTCTCAGTTTGTATGATGAGAAAGGGTACACCTATGGTGTACCCTTGAACTACATTCGGGAGGGCAACAGAATATACTTTCATTCTGCAACTGTCGGACATAAAATAGAAGCGGCAAAATTTCATGACAAGGTGTGTTTCACTGTTATTGCAGAAGACACTGTGCTCCCGGAAAGAACGTCTACAAAATACAGAAGTGTAATCGTGTTTGGTAGAATTCGAATGGCGGAATCTGATGAGGAGAAGACAGCGGTACTGAGTGCCATGGGGAAGAGGTTTTCTCCAGACAGAACAGAGCACCTGAAGAATGTTATATCAAAGAAGTTAAATGTCACAGAAGTAATGGTTCTGGAAATTGAACACATTACAGGGAAAAAAGCTATTGAATTTCTTCAGGATAATAATAGGGAGGAATGAATGACACTGGTTAAATATGTTGAAAGAAAAAACACATCATGTCTGAAATGGGACGGGCTTCAGGAACATTTCAGCAGTGGCAATCTGTTACCGCTGTGGGTAGCTGACATGGATTTCAGCACACCGGACTGCGTGCAGGAGGCATTAAAAAAGTACATTGGCATTGGAGCCTACGGATATTATGCAACATCGGATGCATATTACAATGCTTTCATTAGCTGGCAGAAAAAACGATTCGGTGCGGAAATACAGAGGGACTGGATCAGGTTTTCTCCGGGAGTGGTTTCCGGATTCAACTGGCTGACTAACATTATGACAGAACCGGGTGATCCGGTAGTTCTTCTTACACCGGTCTACTATCCTTTCTTTGCCGCAGTTGAGAACAACGGCAGGACACTGGTTTCCGTCGATCTGTTAAATGATGAAGGAAAGTATTCTATTGATTTTGCAGCTCTTGAGGATACCATTGAAAAGAGCGGGGCTAAAGCGCTGATATTCAGTTCGCCTCATAATCCAATAGGTCGTGTATGGACGGCCGATGAGCTGGAAAGAATTCTTCAGATATGCTACGAGAACGGGGTGTTTCTTATCTGTGATGAGATACATCAGGACTTCGTGTATGGCAGCCGCAGACAGATTCCAATGTGTATGATTGCGGAACAACTCAAAACCAAAAAAGGATATGGGAAGATTGACGGACAGTATGCAATGCTGGCGGCGCCGTCAAAGACCTTTAATCTGGCAGGATGTCAGAATTCATTTGTGATGATTCCAGATGAATCTGTACGAGAAAAATGGGACAGATTTGCTGAGGGCATAAGCGTCACAGATGGAAACGGATTTGGATACGTTGCGGCTCAGGCGGCTTACGAGGGCGGAGAAGCGTGGCTGGAAGAGCTGAAAGAGATAATACTGGGCAATTACGAATACGCAAAGTCAGCAGTGCAGGCTTCATTTGAGAAGGCGATTGTTCCTCCGCTTGAAGGAACCTATCTCATGTGGCTTGACTTGTCAGCATATGTAGATGAAAATAATATTGAAAATTTCATGGAAGAGAAATGCGGTCTAGCCGTTGATTACGGAAAGTGGTTCCGGGGAACGGGAAACGGATCGTGCATAAGAATTAATCTGGCTACAAAGCAGGAAATAATCGAGAAGGCAATGGCAGAATTATGTAAGGGTTTACAGGAGGTCGTCAATGAAAATAATAGATAAATCCGTATTGAGATTTAACGGAAGCAACAAACCTGAAGCAACAGTGGAATCCGGAGAGGTCCTGATTTTCAGAGCGGAAGACTGCTTCGGAAATGCGGTTCAGGAAGAGATAACAATGGCAGAGGCAAATCTGGAGTATTCTAATCCGGCTGCAGGACCTGTGTTCGTAAATGGAGCAGAGAAGGGTGATGTACTCAAGGTTGAAATACTTAACATAGATTTAAACGACCATGGGGTTGTCTGCACATTCGGGCACTGCGGTCCTTTTCAGGATAAAAGTGAACTGAGAACAAGAATCCTGAAGATTTCAAAAGAGGGAAAGACTGAATTCAAGGGAATCGAATGGTTCGTTGATCCGATGATTGGTGTAATAGGAACAAGCCCGGCAGAGGGTGAAGTGGCATGCGGCTATGCATTTAATCTGGGCGGAAATATGGACTGTAATGTTATTACCGTTGGAAGCACTGTTTACTTCCCTGTCGAAGTTCCGGGTGCGCTGCTGCAGATGGGCGACATTCATGCTTCAATGGGTGATGGAGAGCTTACCGGCACAGGCATTGAAATCCAGGGTGATATCATGGTAAGAGTCAGTGTAATAAAGAATTTTGAACTCAACTGGCCGGTAGTGGAAACAAAGGATGCATGGTACGTATGTGCAAATGATCAGAGGTTGGAACCTGCCTACAGGAAGGCTGCTGATGAAATACGAAGACTGGTTGCAGATGCATACGAGTGGGACTACACAGACGTAGCGCTGTACATGACACTCAGAGGTCTCATGGGTGCAAACCAGACCTGCCTGGATGATGACTTCCAGAGTGTCAGAATGGGAGTGCCAAAGGTTCCGGGCAAGCCGGCATTAATTAAATAATTCACAGCGAGACATGAGTTGAAAGACAAGATGACAAGGGTACGCATTCTTTTGTCATCTTTTTTCTTGCTTTTGCATATTGACATATATTACCAGTAATGGTATTATTACCCTGTCACAAAACACGAGCCATTAAACACATTTGCAAAAAAGGGCGCAAGGAAAGGAGATAATTATGGCAAGCAACTTTGATGAAAGAGATGTAACCTTTGACATTCTTGAGGAAATCGGTGTTATCAGTACACAGGAGACCGGGTGGACCAAAGAACTAAATTTAGTTCGCTGGAACGGCGGCCTGGCCAAGTACGACATTCGCGACTGGGATCCGTCTCACGAGAGAATGTCCAGGGGAATCACTCTCAAGGAGGATGAGATGAGAAGAATTCTCAGCCTGATGAAGAGAAGACGTTCAAGTTCCAGAACGAGAAAAGATGAGGCGGTGGATGACGCTCCGCTGGAGTACACCGAAGTCGATGGTGTAGCTGACGAAGAGGGCGAAGAAGAATAGTCATGGCGTGCAGCTGCGATATGCGAAAAGTGAATTTGGGGAATCGACTTGCTGTTGATTCCCTTTTTCGTGGGCGGGATGTTTTTTAGACCAGATAACGGCTGACATGCCCATGGATTGTCATTTATGGTCTAAGTAGAAAAAACATTTAGACCACGAAACACCCAGAACTATTGAGATATGGTGTCTTTGGTCACAGCGTGACAATGGAAACGGAGATTGGTGGGGTGATATTTGTTTTCTTTAGACCAGAAACGCCAAAAACCAAGGATTATAGCTAGCTTTTGGTCTAATTATTTTGGAGATAACAGAAAGGGGGACTGGACATGCGGTTTTCGGAGATGATACTGGCAGCAACTGTGCAGGGTAATCTGAAAAAGAGCATTAAAAACCTGCATAATGAAATTAATATGTTAAACAGGAGCGATCATTTATTACATGCACAGGACGTAAACATGTATGCGGTAAACAACCAGGGAAGAATAATATTCAGGGAATACTCGAAGACAAGCAAGAACGAAAAACATCTGCGAAAAGATTCTGAGAGATTTTATATACTAGCCAGGCGGAAATATCTGGAGCTACTGATTAAACTTCTGGAGTACAGGCAGGACCCGAATTCGCAAACCATTAAGGAGCACGCGGAAAATGTTGACAGACTCGATAAGCTGATATCAAATTTTGAAAAAGCCGGAGTTGATTTTACAAGAATAATGTTAACTGACGAGCAGTATGCCTGTACAAAGGCAAACTATCGAAGGAAAAGGATGGGTCAATCAATAAAGAAATACACTACCCCTGGAGGAGTTGCAACAAGGTCCAAATCCGAGCAGAAGCTGGGAACGAGATTTGAATATTTCGGGATACCGTATCGTTATGAAATGAAAATAAGAGTAAATGTCGAAACGCTGGTAAACGCACTGGAGGAGGAACTGAGAAAAACAGGTTGGCTCAAGCGCACACTTTTTTATTATGACGGAAATGAATGCATCTGGAATGTGCCGGCAAAATATGCATGGATGAATGAACGCGGATCAATGTGGAAAAGCTATGATGCAAAGGCAAACGAAATCATCATTTACCCCGACTTCATATTTCTTCTTCGTGACGGCAGCCTGCTGGTCTGGGAACACGAGGGAATGGCATCAGATTTCAGGTACAGATGCAATGCGTCCGAAAGAATATTCGTGCTGCGGGAAACAGGAACAGTGGCGGAGAACAATCTGGTGTTTTCATTTGAACGGGACATTAACGACGAAAAGGAGCTGGACAGGATGATAATGACCCACCTGATTCCGCGGATACTGTTCTGAGCGACTATGCGAAGGCACTATTCTAAGAACCGCAAAATGTGTTATACTAATGCCATGGAAATATTAATCAGAAAAGGTCCCCGTGAGGACGACGTAAAAATCAATGTTGAAGAAGGCTGCACACTGGAGCAGCTTGCTGCAAAGGCAGGACCGCACCCTTACAGAATTCTGCTTGCAAGAGTTAACGGTGTGGACACGGAACTGACAGAGAAGGTATCGGACGGCGATATTGTTGAACTTCTGGACATGAGAACCCATGCGGCGGATCTGGTTTACCAGAGAAGTCTGACGCTGGTATATCTGACTGCAGTCAGAGATGTGTTTGAGGCCAGGGGCATTCACAGAATGAGAGCCATAATAGACAACTCGCTGAATCAGGGCTTCTTTACGAGAATCAGAGCGGGTGCGGATGCACCGGAGGAAACAGTAAAGGCTGCTGAGCGTGGCCTAACCGACGCTGACGTTGCGGAAATAGAAGCCAGGATGAGAGAGATAGTCAGCCAGAACCTCCCTATTGAGAAGGAGTATGTTCCAAAGGAGGAGGGAGTAAAGCTCTGGAAGGAATACGGATATCCTGAGAAATCCGAACTGCTGAAGCTGGTTCCGGACAATGAATATGTAACGGCCTTTTATAAGATAGGAACATACAGGAACTATTTCTTCGGGCCGATGGCGCCTTCGGCAGGCTATGTTGACCTGTTCGAACTGAGAAAGTACAGACAGGGCATACTGCTCAGATTCCCTCAGTACGAGAAGCCGGATGAAATGCCGGGATACAGAGATGACTTCAAGCTCTATGAGGCATTCGGAGAAGAATACAACTGGCTTAAGCTTTTGCGCACTCCTTATCTTTCTGACATGAACAGGACAATAAGAGAGGGCGGAAGCAAGGACCTGATACTTCTGTCAGAAGCACTTCATGAAAAGAAGATTGCGGAGATTGCAAACGAGATCAAAACCAGAGGTAAGAGAATAATTCTCATTGCAGGACCATCATCTTCGGGCAAGACTACTTTTGCACGCAGACTCTGCATACAGCTTAGAGTAATTGGCCTGCAGCCGTTATACATGGGAACGGATGATTACTTCGTTAACAGGGAAGATACCCCACTGGATGAGAATGGTGAAAAGAACTACGAGAATCTGGATGCTCTGGATATAGACCTCTTCTCAAACAACATGAACGACCTGCTCGCAGGAAAGGATGTGGACATTCCTGAATTTGACTTCATGGAAGGCGTCAAGGTATTCGGCAAGAGAATAACCAGAATAGAGAAGGATCAGCCTATAGTAATAGAAGGAATCCATGCCCTTAACGGCAAGCTGACGGAGCAGATTGACAACAACGAGAAATTCAAGATTTACATCAGTCCGCTGACGCAGCTGAACATTGACATCCATAACAGAATTCCAACATCGGATGCCAGAATGTTCAGGAGAATGGTTCGTGATTTCAAATATCGCGGACATACAGCTGCGGGCACGATCAGTGAGTGGCCAAAGGTAAGAGCGGGAGAGAACAAGAACATCTTCCCTTACAGCGGAGAAGCTGACGTGGTGTTCAACTCAACCCTGGCATATGAAACATGTCTGCTGAAAAAGCAGGCCCAGCCTTTGCTTGAGGAAATAAAGCCTGATGAGCCGCAGTACAGCGAGGCCCAGAGACTTCTGGTGCTGCTCAGATTCTTTACTGAAATAGATAATGAAGATTACGTGCCAAACAACTCTATTTTAAGAGAATTCATCGGAGGGAGCGTATTTGTAGAATGATAGCTGTAATAGGCGGAGTCAAGACATGCGTAAGTGTCAGAATGACGATGCCTGAAAGAGATATTGAAAAACAGAGAAAACAGGATGAAGAAGCGCTCCTGAATGCAGGCATCGATATTAACAACATGGGTGATGCCGAGGAGGACTCCGAGGACGCAAGATTCAGAAGATACTATGAAGGCAAGATGAGAGAAATGGCCAGCGACAACTACTGGAACGAAGTGGGACTTGGCGGCGGCGATTTCGGTGGCTATCCTGTAATGACACCTGATGAGGATACTGACATCAGAGTGAGCAGCAGCGGGTGCAGCTATAATGTTGCACGCAGGCTGGGCGGCAGGACGGAGCTTGCTTTTGTATCAGTAGTAGGAAACGATGCGCTGGGCATGGCTGCACTTTGCGAGCTGGAGAAGGCCGGCGTGGATGTTTCTGCGGTAAAGATTGCCGAGGGGGCAACTCCTGTAGGTGTTGAGCTGCACAATGTGGTGGGCGACCTGAACTTCCTCAGGGAGAACAATAGCCTCATGGGAGAGCTCAGCCCGAAGCTTATTGACGAGAGCGCGGAACTGCTGGACAGGGCAGATGTGATTTTCATGGACGGAAGCCTGAGCGTTGAAACCATGAATTACGTTTCCGAAAAGTATGCGGATAAGTGCAAAATCTGCTTCGACCCGGCATCGATTAACGGCGGAAGCAGGTTTGCGGAATCAGACCTTAAGGCCTACCTGGTAATCCCGGGAAGGATGGAGGCCGAAGCAATGACGGGTCTTCAGATACTGGGAATGGATCAGCTCATGGCTGCCGGAACGGCCCTTGAGGAAAGAGGCGTTAAGAATACAATTATCACCCTTAAGGGTGGCGGAATATATTACAGAGAAGGAACAGAGGCAGAGATTATCAAGCCGGAAAAGGTTCTGTCCTTCGCGGATACTTCGGGAGCGGGAGATGTCCTTAGCGCCGAGGTGGTTTACCGTCTGAGTCTGGGCGACGATCTCGCCGTTGCCGCAAAGGCAGCCATGGACGAAACGGCGGAATACCTGAAGGAGGTAGCAAAATGATAAAGTTTGATAATGTCAAGATTGCAAACAAAACCAAGATTGAAACTGTAATCAAGAATCTGGAAAAGCGTAATATCGCAGGATACTATGCCGAGAACAAAGAGGAAGCTCTGAAAATGCTTCTTAAGATGATTCCTGAAGGCTCGACAGTTGGCAAGGGCGGAAGTGAGACACTGAATCAGGTTGGAATAATTCCGATTCTGCAGAAGGGCAACTACACATACCTTGATTCTTTTGCATCAAGCGACATGAAGGAGCAGAAGGAAATCAAGAGAAAGATTTTCTATGCGGACTACATGCTTACAAGTGCCAATGCCATTACCATGGACGGTGAAATTGTAAACATTGACGGAACTGGAAACAGAATGGCTGCAGTAATCTGGGGACCTGACAAGGTTATCTTCGTTGTGGGCTCCAATAAGATAGTAGGAAGTCTGGACGATGCCATAGGCAGAATCAAAAGCGATGCATGCCCGGCAAACTGTGTAAGACTCGGAAAGAAGACACCGTGTGTTGCAACAGGAAAGTGCGGAGACTGCATGTCCCTGGGCAACACCATCTGCTGCCACACTGTCATTACCAGATACTCAAGCATTCCTAAGAGAATGTATGTAATCATGGTTAACGAGGCTCTGGGCTTCTAGACACCACAAAAAAGAAATGAAGGTGCTGAATTATTTCAGCACCTTTTTTATTATGGGTTGGGAGTTGCTGGTTCGCCCAAGAATGTAATCTGTGGTCGTGTTGTAAAGATCGGCAAGGCGAATTACGGGCTCATCAGGGATGGTGCGGGTGCCTTTCTCGTATCTGCGGTAAACCTCGCGCTGTATTCCCAGATAATAAGCCACGTATTCCTGAGTATAATCGTTGTCCAGTCTTAAATGTTCTATCCTTATATACTGCATTTCAAGCTCCTTAGCCTTTTCACAGCATTAATGCTACCATTTGGAAGCATGGCTGATTGGGATTTGCTACCGTTTGGTTGCAAAAACGGGCTATAAAGTGGTGCATTTGCCTTTGCATACAAGATATTGGGGCTTTTGCAAAGGCAGGACGGGGCATTATGGATACACCGAACAGAGTGTACAAAGAATGGGGCTCAAACCCATTGAAAACACTGGATTTTAGCTTAAAAGAAAGTAAAAAATAATTTCAAAAAAGTACTTGATTTTGCTGCCGGCATTTGTTATGATGATAAAGCTTGTGTAAGGCGAAGAAGTGGGAAGTTACCGCGCTATCGGAGAATTTCCACCGAGAATTGTCCCCACATGATCGGGGGCGAAGGGATTCGCTGAATTTTTATTGTGCGTAACCTAATGGAAACACACATAAGAGTGTACGGAGCGTGCACGAGCAGGCAAAAACGCTCCAAACGCTTGAAAATTCAAGGCTAGAACCCCTTGTACAAGCATAGCGAAAACTGTACTAAAGCACGTTATAGGAGGAAAAAATGAGCGAATTACAGAAAATCAGAATTAAGCTTAAGGCTTATGACCACGCACTTCTGGATGCTTCAGCAGCAAAGATCGTTGAAACAGCACAGAAGACAGGCGCCGAAGTATCCGGCCCTATTCCGCTTCCAACGGAAAAAGAAGTTATCACTATCCTGAGAGCTGTTCACAAGTATAAGGATTCAAGAGAACAGTTCGAACAGAGAACACACAAGAGACTGATTGATATCACAAGCGCAACTGCTAAGACTACAGATGCACTTACTAAGCTGGACATGCCTGCCGGCGTTGATATCGAAATCAAGCTCTAAGTAAAGCGAAGGGAACTCACCCTTATTAAGGACGGCGCATGACATGGCCCGCAAGTTGACCGTAAGGCGGCCAGCGAGTTGCAAGGAAGCGAGGCAGATGGTGCTCCGGCCCGCTGTTAAGAAAGAGAGGAAAAATAAAACATGAAGACACTTTTAGGAAAGAAGCTGGGAATGACTCAGATCTTTACTGAAGCAGGCGTAGTTGTTCCTGTAACAGTAGTAGAGGCAGGCCCTATGACAGTAACTCAGGTTAAGACTGTTGAAACTGACGGTTATGACGGAGTTCAGGTTGGTTTTGAAGAAGCAAAGCCACAGAGAGTTAACAAGCCTATGACTGGTCACTTCGAAAAGGCTGGCGTAAAGCCAATGAAGCACATCATCGAGTTCAGACCTGACGAAGGCGACACTTACGAAGTTGGACAGGTTATCACAGTTGCTGAATTCGAAGAAGGCAAGAAGCTGGATGTAACCGGAACTTCAAAGGGTAAGGGAACTCAGGGTAACATCAAGAGACACGGACACCACAGAGGTCCGATGAGCCACGGCTCAAAGCATAAGAGACTTGCTGGTGCACTGGCAGCAGGTACATACCCTTCAAGAGTATTCAAGGGTAACGCAGGTCCTGGAAGAATGGGACGTGAAACAGTGACAGTTCAGAACGTAGAACTGGTAAAAGTTATTGCAGATAGAAACCTTATGCTGATTAAGGGTGCTATTCCGGGACACAAGGACGGAATCGTTCGCATCCAGTACGCAGTAAAGGGACAGGATAAATAATGACTTCAGGAAGGAGGAAGTAAGATGTCAAAAGTGACAATGTTAAACATGGCAGGCGCTGAGGCAGGTTCAATCGAACTGAAAGATGAAATCTTCGGAATCGAGCCAAATCAGAACGCAGTACATGCCGTAGTTAAGAACATATTAGCTAACAAGAGACAGGGCACACAGTCCGCTAAGACCAGAGCTGAAGTCAGAGGAGGCGGCAGAAAGCCTTTCAGACAGAAGGGAACAGGTCGTCACAGACAGGGTTCATCAACAGACCCATCACAGGTTGGAGGCGGTATCGTATTCGCACCAAAGCCAAGAAGCTACAGATACACACTGCCTAAGAAGCTGAGAAGACTGGCAATGCTGTCAATGCTTTCATCAAAGGCTCAGGAAAAGGAACTGATCGTAATCGACGAAATCAAGTTCGACGAACCTAAGACTAAGGAAATGGTTAAGATGCTGGATGCAGTAAAGGCCGAAAAGAAAGCTTTAATCGTTATGGCTGAAAAGGACGAAAACGTTGTTAAGTCAGCAGCCAACATTCCGGGAGTTAGAACAGCACTGGTTGGAACAATGAACGTTTACGAAATCATTAACCACGGTAGCCTGATCCTGACTCAGGATGCAGTTAAGAAAATTGAGGAGGTGTACGCATAATGAAGACTCCTTACGATGTAATAATCAAGCCTGTAATCTCCGAAAGATCAATGGAAGATGCACAGAAGAAAAAGTACACATTCAAGGTTGCCGTTGACGCAAACAAGACAGAAGTCAAGCATGCGGTTGAGGAAATCTTCGATGTAGAAGTTAAGAAAGTTAACATGATGAACGTTGTAGGTAAGCAGAAGAGAATGGGAAGATACGTTGGAACGACTGCTGCAACTAAGAAGGCAATCGTAACACTTACTGCAAGTAGTAAGGAAATCGAATTCTTCCAGAGTCTGTAATACAGGAGGTAAGACGAAATGGGAATTAAAAAATACAATCCGACCACTCCTGGTTTAAGAGGAATGACGGTTTCTACATT
>JAUNIQ010000163.1 GCA_030535275.1 Bacillota bacterium
AACAGACTTCCTATAATGGCAAAGAATGAAATTATAAATGCATTATGTGAAACAACATTTCCTATATTGCTGATGATACTTGATGGTATTACAGAAAGAATTATCCATCCGATAAATGATAATCCAAGACAGAAATATTTTGATTTATTTCCTCGCATCATTGCTTTGGATTCGTTCATGCATTGTCTGATGCCCTTTGAACTGTCATCGGCAAGAATAAAGAAGGCCTGACTGTATCTTATTGCTGCGATAATTCCCGGAACTATGAAGAGCAGAGTCCAGAGTGTGATGAAAATAGTCTGGAAAAGATAAAATCCCAAAGCCTTTCCAAACTGCTCAAATCCCAGAAGAATATCACTTACATGAAGATCTGCACCTCTGAATATTCCCAGAGCAAAAAGTGCCAGACCGAGGTTGAGCGCACCTGTAATCAGTATTGTATATACAGCGCTCAGCGTGCAGTACTGCGGCATGCTGTTAACAAACTGGGCATACATATCTGCATTCATTCCATATGTTTCGCCATTAGTAGTGAATGTAGTTACAACATTAGTTCCAAATATTCCATCAAAAATAGCAGGCGGAACTGAACTGATAAGGAAATATACGCATACCGTAATGATGGCAATCTTCCACTTTCCGGCTAATGCATTTCTTCCGAGAGTTCTCAGATTCTTACTTGGCTCTTTTATAATTATGTTTTCTTCAAGCATGTTTCCCTGCATGTTTTCACTCCTTTTTTGGGGTTTTGTTTTTGGTTTTCACGCGGTCTTTATATTACCATAATTCGCGCACCAGTTCAATTAATAATTATACATATTATATGTGTAGAAAAAGTGATGAAAACAAAAGAAACCGGGAAATATTTCCCGGTTTCCAAATGATTTTATTATGTTTGTTTTTAGTAGAGGTTCTTGAATACTTCTGCTATCTCTTCTTCTGTGAGAGGAACATAATTGTTTCCAAGAAGTCTCTGCTGATTGTCAACAGTTGACTT
Source organism: Bacillota bacterium (assembly GCA_030535275.1). GTDB lineage: Bacteria > Bacillota > Clostridia > Peptostreptococcales > Anaerovoracaceae > Lentihominibacter. Next base: position 998 of record JAUNIQ010000163.1, read on the forward strand.
AGCGAAAGGAGCAATCTGATCTTCTGTCATGCCGTATTCCTTAAGAGGCTTTTTCTCGATAATCTTCCCGAGGAATGCATCCAGTTCTTCGTATACAACTGATTCGTCACATCCGAGAACTTCACAGAAGAGCTTATTAACTTCCTGAATCTTGCCTACAGGCTGCTTTCTCATGTACATCTTGAATACTTCAGTGAAGCAGATGAAATTAGCTTCGCCATGAGGAATGTGGAATGCGCCGCCATGAGCATATGACAGAGCATGTACAGCTCCAACGCCTGTATTTCCGAAAGCGATTCCGGCGTAGTTGGCAGCCAGACAGAAGTCCTTAAGCAGGTCTTTTCTGTTTTCAGCTGTATTTCCGCCTCTGTCTACAATCTTCTTGTATCCGCCCATGATCATCTTAATTGCTTCAACTGCGAGCAGTTCTGTCAGCGGTGATGATTTTGGTGCGAGGAAGCTTTCTGTTGCGTGAATCAGAGCGTCAATTGAAGAAGTAGCAAATACCTTGTCAGGCAGTCCCTGAAGTGATTCAGGAATCAGTACTGCTTCGTCTGCGAAAGTATCAGGAGTGGCGATACCCTTCTTCAGATTCAGTGAAGGAATTGCTGCTACTGCTACGTTAGTAACTTCTGATCCTGTTCCGCATGTTGTAGGAACAGCGACTAATTTCTTAATCTTCTTGCAAGGATATTTATCTGTATACAGGTCTGCAACCTTATCAGGAATTTCACAAGCCAGAACCTTGCAGCAGTCTACGATAGTACCACCGCCGAATGCGATGATTCTGTCATATTCATACTGGTCCATTTCAGCCTTCATGGCGTCCATCATTTCATCTGTTGGTTCGCCTGCGCCGTACTTTTCCTGATAAACAACAGGCATGTCGATACCTAATGGCTTTACATACGGATCATACATCCACTGGTTTGTTACCAGGATGTCGCCTTTACCTAATTTGAA
>JAUNIQ010000046.1 GCA_030535275.1 Bacillota bacterium
CCATGTTCTTGAATCCCAGCCATGGAAGACCTTCTTTATTTGTCTGGTCAAATCTTGGTGAGCATTCGTCTGCTACGAAGATACCGATAGTCTTGAAGAAGCATCCGCCCCATCCTGTCTCGTAGCATTTTGCTACCATGTCATAGTTTCCGCCTACTGGTGATGATGAAAGGAAGAATGGATTCAAGCAATCAACACCCAGATATTTTATTGATAAATCTTTCTTAACTGCCATCTTACTTCACTCCTTTCTTTTCAAGGTAAGCAATGATGGAAGCTGCTGCTTCCTTGCCGCCTGCAACTGCTTCAACAACAGTCTTGCCACCGTTTACGATGTCGCCTGCTGAGAAGTACTTACCGCCAGCCTTGCCGCCCTTCTTAACCTTGATTGCGCCCTTATCGGACAGGTCAAGTGGAGCAATTTTGCTCTGATCTTCAGCTGACTGACCAGTTGCAAATACCAGTGAGTCGCACGATAATGTCATCCATGCCTTCTTGTCATAGAATCCCTTCGCTTCCACTGTAGTCAGCTTTTTCTTTGTTCCCTTTGCAGCTACAGGAGCCAGTCCTGTAGTGATTCCGATTCCCATTGAAAGGAGATAGTGGAATTCATCAATGCTTGCCGGAGCTTCTGCAATTGTTCTTCTGTAAAGAATTCTAACATCTTCTGCTCCCAGCAGTTTTGCTGTTACAGCACAGTCAACAGCTGTGTCGCCGCCGCCTACTACAACAACTCTTCTGCCCGGATCAAACTTTGCCTTAAGCTTTCTTGCTTCGCTGAGGAAGTCTATTGCACTGTATACGCCCTTAAGTTCAGCACCTTCGATCTTTGGAATATTTCCTTCCCACAGACCAACACCAAGGAATACAGCATCAAATGGTTCTAGGTCTGAGTTCTTAGCTTCAGTGTTGAACTTGAACTTTACGCCCAGATCCTTAACCTGCTTAACGTCCCAGTCAACAACTGCCTGAGGAAGTCTTGCAGGAACGATTCCATATGAGCATGCTCCGCCTGCCTTTGCTTCTCTTTCAAATACTGTAACCTGATAGCCTGCCTTTGCAAGTTCTGCTGCACAAGCCAGTGATGCAGGTCCTGCACCTACGCATGCAACCTTGCCGGCCTTCTTTTCTGCCGGCGCTTCCAGAGTCTTCATGCCGAATACTTTTTCCTGTTCGATAGCATATCTCTGAAGCTTGCCGATTTCGATCGGCTTATCAATTCCGCATCTTGAACATGCTTCTTCGCAAAGTCTGTCATAAGGACAAACTCTTGCACATGTTCCACCCATTATGTTGTTTTCTCTGATTGTTTCAGCAGCACCTTTAACATTTCTGAATCTTATTGATCTGATAAACTTGGCAGGATCTGTTCCTGCAGGGCAGCCCTTGCTGCATGGTGCATCATGACAAAGCAGACATCTTGCTGCTTCTTCAAGTGCAGTTCTGTGTGTAAATCCAGCTACAGCTTCTGTAGTGTATTTACCTTTCATAATCTTACTCAATGTTCTTTCCTCCTTTTGAGATAACAAACTGGCAGAGGAGCATTCCTCCGTCAGTTTGAATATGGCTTCTGAATATTAAGTCGCTTTTAGAATTCTGGTGAAGCGTCGCACTTCAGAACAGCATTCAGAGTTGCAGTTGCTGCAGTTGTGCAGTCTTCGTCTGATACGTGTTCAGGTTCGCAGTGTGACAGACCATCCTTAGTTCTTGAGAAGATCATTGTTGTTGGAATTACATATGCGCAGAACTGTGCATCGTGGCCGGCACCTGACAGGATCTTCTGCCACTTGCAGCCCATTTCTTCCATTGATTCTTCTACGAATCCGATCAGTCTTGAGTCGAATGGAACCGGGTCTCTCTTCCACTGTTCTTCTATGTCGCATGTGCACTGCTGCCAAGTTTCTGCAGCCAGCTCCTTCAGGATTTCCATACACTTAGCAAGAACATCTTCATTCTGATTTGGATGTCTTACATCAAGTGAGAATTCTGCTTCGTCAGGAATGCAAGTGTGGATGCATGGGTGAACATAGATTTCACCGGTAGTGAATACGAATTCGTATTCTCCCTTAGCAACCAGTTCTGCATTGTAAGCATCATATCTTCTGTGCAGTTCACACAGGAAGTCTGCTGCAGCGTGCAGAGCGTCATGTCTCTTAGCCATTGGGAATGTACCAGCATGAGCAGTGAATCCGTGGAATCTTACTCTGTAGTTGAACATACCCATTACCAGCTGTACAGCACCTACTTCGTTTCCATTGTCTTCGAGGATAGGTCCCTGTTCCAGATGTGTTTCGAACATTGCGCAGTACTTGTCAGGTGACAGTCTGTTTTCCTTAGGTCCTTTGAACTTAGTTGCAGCAAGTGCTTCACCGAAGTTAGCAAATTCTGACTTATCCATTGGCTTTGAAGCCATCATGTTTTCATAAACGAAGTTTGGCTTCAGATAGTCTGGCAGATAGTCATAGCAAACGATACCTGATACCATCATTGCTGGTGGATACAGTGAACCTTCTTCGTTTGTCCAGATCATAGCTGTCAGTGGATGCTTATGAGGAATGTTTTCAGCTGCTACTGTTTCCAGTACTTCCATAGCTGTCATAACGCCCTCAATACCATCATAGTTTCCGCCATTCTTTACTGAGTCGCAGTGTGATCCCATAACGATTCTCTTAGCGTTTGGATCTGATCCTTCAAGAGTAGCGAACATGCAAGCTACGTCGTCGCATTCAATCTTAGCGCCGATTGCTTCCATTCTTCTTACGAACTCTTCTCTGGCCATGTGAGCTTCAGGTGACAGTGAATATCTTGTGATTCCGCCGTGACCTGCATCACCGAACTTTGAGAAAGTCTTAATCTTGTCGGACATTCTTTCTAAACTACACTTATACATAATTCATCCTCCTTTTCCTGATGAAATTTATACGTTACTGAAGTTTCTCCGTAATTAGTGAAACCAGTTACATACGCTTGTCTTTAATTATACGGTATATTCTGAAAATTTCAAGAGCTTTTGCATAAAAAAAAGACCTTTACAGGTCTAATTTTAACTTATTTGCGGGACAAATGAATGTACATAGCCCGCATCCAGTACATCTTGTACGGTCAACACTGATCTGACCACCTTTTCTTGATATTGCCTGGTACATGCATGCGGAGATGCATTTATCGCAGTTTTCCCCACAAGGAACGCCACTTGAATAGCTGACAGCCGGCTCAAACCTCATTTCTTCGAATGATTTCAGATTTTCCAGAGCCTTGCCCTTTAATTCCAACAAGGAATTGATGTTATGATTTTGTGCCCAAATTTCTAATTCCTGTACAATCTTGCGGATAGCTTCGCGACCTTCGAGCATGACTGCAGTACCTACCTGAACGGCTGATGCACCCAGCATAATGTACTCCAGAACATGCCTGTAACTGTTTATTCCGCCAACACCGCAGATAGGGATGTTTACTGTCTGAGCTATTGTGGCAACAGAGGCCAGGCCAAGCGGTCTGATGTATTCTCCTGATATGCCGCCATAGGTTGAAAGCATTGGCACGGCATTTTCAATGTCCACGCCGAGAATGCCTCTGACCGTATTAATGGCTGTTACGCCTGAGCCTCCGGCGTCTTTGACTGCCTTTGCAACCTTGGAAATGTTGGTTGTATTCTGTGAAAGCTTGGCGATTACAGGAATCTTAACAGCTGACACGATTTCCTTAGTCATTTCATAAACAACGTCGGCGTGGGATGCAACAACCTCCAGAGACTCTACTGCCGGGTTGGATACGCTAAGCTCTATTGCATCAGCTCCGAATCGCTCCAGCTTACTTGCAAGGTAGGCCACTTCAGAAGAAGTATGTCCGGAAACGCTGGCAATTACCACGCCGCCTCCTGACTTTGCAATTTCCATTTCCCTTTCCCATCCTTCTATCTGGATGTCGCTGTACAGCCTGATATTCTGCGCACCCTTATCGTCACAGGAAATGCGCGGACGAACATCTAGCAGAGTATCGCTGACAATACTCTCTGTAACAGCTGCACCTGCACCTGCCTCCAGAGATTCCTTTATTCCCTTACCGTCTCTATTCCATGGGCCTGCGGCAATCATTACCGGATTGGCCAGTTTAAGTCCAAGATAATTAGTTTCCAGCATTAGAACATCTCTCCTATTCTGCCTTCATGTCCGCATGATTTGCGGATACGGCTCTTCGCCTGCAGCTTGATCTTTCTTGCTACGTGTTTTTCGTTTTTCTTTTCCTGTTTCTCGTCAATATGGTCAAAGAGAATTCGGGCACCGTATATTCCCATCTTTCTGTATGGAAGTTCAACTGTGGTAAGCTTAGGCTCCATCAGTGATGACATTCTGTCATTGCCGAATCCTGTAACAGCAACGTCATCAGGAATATTGAATCCCGTTTCCTTGATTGCATCCATGGCGCCATATGCTATTTCATCTCCGGTGGTTATCACTGCATCCGGAAGCTTCGGAAGGCTTCCTATCATTTTCTTCATTCCGATGTATCCGCCTTCGATGCTAAACTCCACATCGTAAATCAGCTTCTCGTCAACTTTGTTTCCGCTGGCCTTGAGAACGTTCCTGAAACCCTGAACCATGTTCTTTGTTTCGGCGTCAGGTTCTGTTCCTCTCAGGACGCCGATTTTCTTATGGCCGCACTCCATCAGGTGAGCAGTCATCTCTGCCATGGCAGCTCTGCAGTCAACCTTTACTGAATCCCAGTCAGCCTTGATTTTGCTTTCGCCAATTGTAACAACCGGCATGTTTAGCTCATCAATCCAGTCGGTGTATTCGTCATCGAGGCCCAGGGAATACAGCAGAATAATTCCATCAACTTTACGATTTACCAGCTGATCAATATACTCCTTCTCAAGTTCAGGATCCCCCTCCATATTACACATGAATGTAATGTAGCCCTTCTGCCTTGCCACCTCTTCAACTCCGTTGGCAATTTCCATGTATGTGGAATTCTGGGTGTGGGGAAGAACAAGACCGATAGTTTTAGTCTTGTTGAAGTTGAGGCCCTGAGCAAACCAGTTAGGAGTATACTCTTCCTCATCTATTATTTTCTGGATTTTTTCACGGGTTTTTACCGCAACACTTTCAGGGTGATTCAGCACTCTGGAAACTGTCGCAACAGATACCCCTGCTTTTTTTGCGATCTCTTTAATGTTCATAACGGGTCCCTCCCAAAAACATTAACGCTTTAGTATGACAAATTATGGCACTTTTTGTCACATTACGCAAGCAATAAAAAAAATAGCGGTCTGTGCCGCTATTCCTTTTTTCTCTTCAGAGAGATGATTATTCCTATTATGCACATGGCTGCAAAGACCATGAATGCTGTATTTATTACCCTCACCAGGGACGCCGGATCAGTCTGTGCAAGCTGCATTCCCGGAAGCATGAAGGTCACGATTATAGTAACGATAACCATGCTCAGACTCTGGCCCACCGTTCTCATGGTAGCCACAACAGAATTGGCGACTCCGTAATCCTTTTTATCAACACAGGACAGAATCGCATTGGTATTAGGCGATGAGAAAAATGCAAAACCAAGACCTGTGGTTACCAGTGCGGCCACAATGTAAACAATGCTTGTGTCTGTCCTTACAAATACAAAAAACAGCGTTCCCAGGGCACAAAAGCCCATGCCGAGAGATGACAGTTTAAACGGCGAATATCTATCCGACAGCTTTCCTATTTTCGGTGTCAGTATTGCCATTACCAGTGGCTGAGCTATCATTATGAATCCTGCCGTCTGAGAGTCGAATCCCAGCGCAACCTGCAGATAAATAGATGTCAGATATCCGATGGCAAACGTCGCTGCGAAATTCAGCAGTGCCGCAATGTTGGACAGCGTGTAGCCGATATTGCTTTTGAAAAGATGTACATCGAGAACCGGATCTGTTTTTTTAGTTTCGTAATATACAAAATAGAATCCGATAACCAGTCCTATTATGGTAACTATTACCGGAAGGACTCCCTTCTCAATCTGGGAAAGTCCCAGCATGAAAAGAGCAATAAAAAATATGAACAGAATGCTTCCGGCAAAGTCCATCCTGATTTTGCCTTTGCCTTCAGATTCTTCTCTTTGAAGCCTGGTGATTGCTACAATGAGAGTAACCGCCATAAGGCTGCCGGCAGAAACAAAAATTGAGCGCCAGCCAAACTGGTGATTCAGAATGCCACCAATTACAGGTCCAACCGAAAGACCTACATATACTGAAGCAAGACCAAGTCCAAGCGCCTTGCCTCTCATCTGAGACGGATAGGCGCTGATAAGGATCGGCATGTTGCTGGCCAGAACCATGGCCGAACCAACAGCCTGTATGATTCTGAATATCAGGAGCATGGCAAAGCTCACCGCAAGCACAGCCCCCACGCAGCTGCAAATGAATATAATCGTTCCTGTTATAAGAACCGTCTTCCTGCAGGTAATGTCCGCCCAGCGACCAAATGGAACACTGAATGCAGCAATGCAGAGCAGGAAGCCTGTAACCATCCATCCGACAGTATCCGCCGTTACTTCAAACTCCGCACCTATTGACGGAATTGAAAGATTCAGCGCACTGCCAATCAGCGAGGTTGTAAAAGACGTCAAAAGAACCACAACCAGTGCGGCTCTTCTCTGCTGTTTAATTGTTTTGTCCTCTATTTTTTCCATACTCTCACTTTATTACTTCGGTACGGTCCTCGTCAATGACTTCAGTCAAATCTTCATCAATAACCTCAGTCAGATCCTGGTCAATTACCTCCGTGAGATCTTCTCTGATTACTTCTGTGAGGTCATCTATTATCTCTGTCGCATTCTCATCAATTACCCGAGGAGTATTCTGAGCCGTAATCATCTTCGACAGATCAAGGCTGATTTCACCCTTGTATCCGTCTCTTCTCACCTTCTTCAGTCCATTCAGACAGTGAGGACACTGATCGTATTTGTCCGCATCATAGAAGTGACCTTTTTCACATTGTACTACTTTCATATTTCTTCCTCCGCATTCTTAAGGCTTATTTCAGCATCTTGTCTGAAGGATATATAAACACCTGAATGTCGCCGTCTAAGGCGCACTGGTCAAGCGCATCTTTTAGCGTAGAATGAGCCTCCAGTATTCTTGTGTATTGTCCTCCAGAAACATAAAGCACTTTTCCGTCTGCGTCTTTCGTGATAATACTGATGACACAGTCATCAATCATATAGTCATTATTGTTTGTAAACAATCCAATCGGCAGATTTTCTTCTACTCCGCGTAATCATATACGTGAATGACACCCGGCAGTTTATTGAACTGCACGACCATTCTGGCTTCATCGAGGAACTTGCTTTTGCCCGAGTTAAAAGAGGCCGTTGACTCCGGGTTAACGGTTGTTACTTCTGAAGTTCCGGGAACTCGGATTGCAAGATCCTTCGGGTAGTATTCCTTGAGAGCTACCTTCTGCCTCAGAGTTCTGTCCCAGGCTTCATATGTTATTCCGAAACCGCCTCTGCCGATTTCACGGCGAATTTCATATCGGTTTCCTATTATTGTTCCAATTTTAAGTGAATTTGCATCCATTACTTGAATATGTCTTCCGTAGGACAGGCGATAGCTTCAATGTCGCCCTCTATATACTGGTCCCACACCTGTGTCCTTGCAGATGAATTAGGCTCGATTCTTTCGTAAAAGTCAACATAGTCCGCATATAATATTTTCCCATCGCTGTCTTTTGATACTATAAATACCGTTGCCATATCTATCGCATAATTGTTTTTGTTATAAACAACCACTTCCGTATCGCCGCTCATCCTTTCAACCTCGACTTCAAGTGGAATGAATTCGGAATGCTTTAAGTCATTCTGTGAATATGTTTCTCCGTAATTGAAAAATGATTTAATGTTTACCTCTTTACTGTCGAGAACTTCATTACCCAGTGCGAAAGTCACAGTCTGGCCGGGAAGAATTACTGCCGTACTGGTGCAATACTCATCAACCCTTGCCTCTAATACGTCGCTATCATCAAAATATGCTGCAAGAATATTACTGCTGTTTTCATCAGTTGCCTTTATGCTGCCGTATCCCGTTATGTATCTGTCTTCGGTATTGTTTGTTACAGTAACATACATTCCAGCCATTTTGAAATTGCCAGTATTACCATTGGCTCTGTAGAACACCCCTTCGCCCTGGTCAATCACTTCATATTCCTCTTTAAAGATCTGATTGCCTGTTTCAGCCGTATCTGACTTTTCTTCACTAACAGTCAAAACACAAATAGAGCTACACACTACCACTGCAAATATAATTGCAATAATAGCTAAAGCCTTGCCTTTTGCCTTTTTCCCCTGCCCTTTATCGCCGTTTCTTAAACCGAACTCTAAATCTTTAAGTAGTTCCTTCGTGCTCTTATAACGAAACTGTGGCTGTAGTTGCATACATTTAAGTATAATCTCCTGAAGCCATTTAGGGATGTCAGGGTTAATATCTCTAGGCTTTACAAGCTCATCATGCTCGGCTCTGCTTAATGAATCTGCAGGCATTTTACCTGTTGCCATGCGGTACATAAGAGCGCCCAGTGCATAAATATCTGTACGGGCATCCTGCCTGGACTTGCTGCTGTACTGTTCCGGTGGTGCATATCCGGTTTTAAGTATTACGGACATTGTTTTCGTCCGCTCCGCTTCAAATTCTCTCGCCGCACCAAAATCAAGAAGAGTTACATCTCCTTTATCATTTATCATTATGTTACTGAGAGAAACATCTCTGTGAATAGTCCCCTTTGAATGTATTTCGTATAATGCCTCTGCCAGCTTTTGCCCAATCCTGATGGCTTCTTCTGCAGATAGTCTGCCGCCTACTCTTCCCTTAAGATATTCCTCCAGGACTACACCTTCAACGAATTCCATCACAATATAAGCTGTGCCGTTCTCTTCCATGTAATCATTTACATGAATGACACCCGGTAGCTTATTGAACTGCACAATCATTCTGGCCTCATCGAGAAACTTGGTTTTGCCCGAATTAAAAGAAGCTGCAGACTCCTGATTAACAGTCGTTACTTCTGACGTTCCCGAAACGCGAACTGCCAGCTCCTTTGGATAATATTCCTTAAGAGCCACTTTCTGGCTCAGAGTTCTGTCCCAGGCTTCATATGTTATTCCGAAACCGCCTCTGCCTATTTCATGACGAACCTCATAACGGTTCCCTATTATTGTTCCCGGATTAAGCCCATTTGTTATCATATTAAGCTCCTAATTCTTTTTAGATATATGTGAAGGTGAAATGTAAATCTTGTAGTCAGATGACTTCACGTCAATTACGCTCATGGTACTGCTGAAGCTATCATTTGCCTTTATTTGCTGCAATGCGGTGGCATCATCAGAATCTCCGTCATATGCTTCGCCCCATTCGCTGAAATAATTGCCATAATCATCCATGCTATCTATCATTTCTCCGCCTATTATCTTTCCGTCTCCATCTCTGAATATTATTGTTGCTTTTGCAATATCTACAGGGTATTCATTATTATTCTGCACCGAATACTTAAAGTCTGTACCATATGTATAACTAAGGTCACTTGTTCTGTTTACCTACACCTCCAGTGGTTTGTATTCAGGCTGATTCTGATAATTGGCACCGGAAAGGCTTGCCTCCAGAGAAGCAGGTTTCTTATCGCAGGCCTCATACATCGTGAAAGGTATTCCAATGGTGTCACCCGCATAAACATTACATTCTAATGTAAATGCTTCAGATGTCATTACCTCTCCGTTTTTATCCTTTGCCTCAAGCAGAATCGTTGAACTTCCCATAAGTTCGGTATCACCGTTGTTCTCTATAATTACCCCTGCGAAAATATCTCCTGTAGGCTCATCATACAAAAAGCCGGACTCAATTATCTCAGCCGAGCCATCTACGCCTTTTATTGTATCAACGAAGCCGTTTTCTTTTGATCCATCTGTTGAAAAATATACGCCAAGCCCACTGAACAGCGCAACTGCCAGCAATGCCACAATGATAAATGTTCCCTTTCTGGACTTCTTCTCACGTGCAGCGAAATAGTCTTCTCTTTCATTAAAGGCTTCCAGCAGATCCTCCGCATTTTCAAATCTGTCTTCCGGGTTCAGAGCCAGACACTTGAGAATTGTTTTCTCAAGCCATACCGGCATATTCTTGTTTAGTTTACGTGGTTTGACCAGCTCGTCCTTGGCTCTTCTGTCCAGAGAGCTTTCAGGCATTTTACCGGTTGTCAGACGATACAGCACTGCCCCCAGAGCGTAGATATCAGTTCTTGGATCCTGGTGTCCCGTCTTGCTGAACTGCTCAGGCGGTGCATATCCGGCTTTTAGAATTACAGACATGTTCTGGGCATTGTCTGCAGAGAATTCTCTGGCTGCTCCAAAGTCCAGAATCTTTATCTGTCCATCATCAGTAACCATTATGTTATCAGGAGAAATGTCACGGTGAATTACACCCGCACAGTGAATGGTCCTAAGCGCAAGAATGACAGGCCTTATCACATTGGCAATTTCAACTGATGTGTAAAGCTTGTCAGGATTCTTCGACATCTTGCTTTTAAGGGTTTCCCCCTCGATGTACTCCATTATGATGTAGGCCGTATTGTTCTCTTTAAGGTAATCGTAGACGTGAACAATCTCGTCCTGCTTGTTGAACTGGGCAACTGTTCTGGCCTCGGCCAGGAACTTGTCAACGCCCTTGTCATAGCCTTTTTGGGATTTAGCATTAATGGCGTATACATCGCCACTGTTACCGCTTCTGTTAGCCATGGATGTAGGGTAATATTCCTTGATAGCAATCTTCTGGCGAAGGACTGTATCCCAGCCTACATAGGTGATTCCGAAACCACCCTGTCCAATTGCGGTTCCAACCAGGTACCTTCCGTGAATCATTGTCCCCGGCTTAAGATGAGTTGCGGATTTTCCTGCGCTCCCATTAACAAAACCGCAGAACGGACAAACCTCGTACTGCTCATCGTACAATTCCATGCAATTCAGGCAAAGCCTCATATCTGCACCTCTATTCAGCTTTTACAATTACTACTGTAACGTTATCCCTGCCTCCTGCATTTAAGGCAGCATTAACGAGGGCATCGGCGATGACCTCGCAATTTTCATTTTTCATATTATTCAGTATTGCTTCAATGGTTTCGTCGGTCATCATGTCAGTGAGACCATCGCTGCACACCAGATAGATATCCCCTGCCTTAATCTTAATTCCACCTGAAACAAACGGAGACATTCTGTACTCCGTTTCATCAGTACCCAGATGCTGAGTTACTACGTGCCTCATTTTGCTTATTCGGGCTTCATCCACAGTCATCATCCCGGCATCAATCAGCTGCTGAACTCTGCTGTGATCTTTAGTGAGCTGAGTTACATTGCCGCCTCTGAACATGTAAACTCTGCTGTCGCCCACATTACATGCCGTTGCCTTTAGCTTTTTCATTAAGCCCGAAGCTTCAACATAAAGAGCCGCATATGTTGATCCCATGCGCGTCCCCTCACGTCTTGCCATTTCCTCGCAAACGCTTCTGTTTCCTGCAAAAGCAGCCTCTTCGATACTCTCTCCACCATTTTCAAAATACTGGTGTATCCCTTCCACTGCGTGAAGAGAAGCTATTTCCCCGGCATCAGCTCCACCTACGCCGTCACAAACAACGTACACGTAATGCTGCCGCACCTCTTCATCGGTGCGGCGCATTTCGTTTT
>JAUNIQ010000164.1 GCA_030535275.1 Bacillota bacterium
CAAAGCTTTACAGGAAAATGAAATGTTTCTGTTTAAGCTCCATCATCCGAATAACTACATAGTGGGTGGTGGATTCTATGTGAAATATTCTTTGCTTCCGACATATTTGGCATGGGGAGCTTTTGGAGAAAAGAACGGAACCAAAACCTTACGAGAGTTGAATGATGCCATAGGGAAGTACAGAGCGCGCAATAATATGCCGGTTACTAATCCTCAGATAGGCTGCATTATTCTTACAGATGTATTCTACTTTGATGTAAAAGACTGGATACCGACCCCGGAAAGCTTTAAAAAGAGTATCGTTCAGGGAAAAAGATACGATACAGAAACAGATGAAGGCCAGAGGCTGTTCCTTCAGGTCCAAGAAAGACTACAAGGCAAGACCACAGCACAAACCAACATGGAAGAGCGTATAGCCAGATATGCTGAATATATGACAAAGCATAGGCTGGGACAGGGTGCTTTCCGAGTCGTGGTAACAGATGCCTATCAAAGAAGATGTGCAATTACCGGAGAAAAGACACTTCCGGTATTGGAGGCTGCACATATCAAACCATATGCAGAGGAAGGACCGCATTCTGTTAATAATGGTCTGCTGTTAAAGTCAGATTTCCATACCTTGTTCGACGACGGATATATTACGATAGATACTGATTACCGTATTGATGTGAGCAAGCGGCTTCATGAGGACTATGGTAATGGAAAAGACTACTATAGATATCACGGAGAGAAACTTTTGATCCTTCCGGAGAAACATATTGAACTGCCATCAAAGGAATATTTGCAATGGCATAATGAGAATGTCTTTTTAGGATAAAACAGAGTGTAAGGCAATTCTTGAAAGCTCAGATTAATGGGCTGAATCAGCAAAGGACAAGATTGGAAAAAGAAAGAGATACACTATGTCAGTAATCGATGCAATCAGAGAAAGAAGAAGTATCAGGAAGTATAGCGGAGAGCATATCTCAGATGATGATATCAATATTATCGTCGAAGCGGGCCTGCTTGCACCAAGCGGGAGAAATATCAAGCCGCAGGAACTGATCATCGTCAGAGATCAGGAGAAGCTTAAGCTCTTAGCCGGTGCCAGAGAACATGGGTCGGATATGCTGAAAGGAGCAGACTGCGCCATTGTAGTCATCGCAGATCAGAGTGCTACCGATGTGTGGACAGAGGATTGCTCAATCGCCATGGCATATATGCATTTGTCCGCTGACGCCCTTGGCATTGGCAGCTGCTGGATCCAGGGAAGACTGAGAACGGCTTCCGATGGAAGCTCTACAGAAGATTATATCCGGAAGCTCCTGGATATTCCGGACCAGTATTTGCTCGAAGCAATTCTTTCACTGGGCTGCCCTGCTGAGCATCCCCAAGGACGGGAACTGACACCGGAACTTCTGGCAAAAGTTCATTATGAGAAATTTTAGATAAAAGACTCCATATTGTGAGAAGCATAATGGCTGGTATGATGCAGTTGACGAACTGAAGATCATGGAGATGTTGGGGTTGCCGATTGAAGCCTATCTGAACGCGGAGATATGAAATTCTTATGAGCAGGAAAAGTATCGCAGATGCAAACGAACTAGAATGGGATAAACTCCTGAAAATTAAAACAACCGGGCGTGACGATACGAATGCCGATCAATACAAATACCCCTACGAGCCGACACCATATTCTGTGCTTGAACGACTTGCTAACAGCGGTCTGATCCGCAAGGATAATGTCTTACTGGATTATGGCTGTGGAAAAGGCCGGGTGGAATTCTATATGTCTTATCAGACCAGATGCACATCAATCGGCATTGAATATGATGAGCGGATCTATCAGGGGGCGATTTCCAATAAAGAATCTGCCGTTTCCGGCAGAAGGACGGACTTTGTCTTTGGCAGAGCGGAAACATATCCGGTTCCGGGGGAGGTTGATCGGATTTTCTTCTTCA
>JAUNIQ010000047.1:0-275 GCA_030535275.1 Bacillota bacterium
ACACATCCATATAAACATCAATGCTCTGATTCGGGTTCATGTATTTTTCGAGCTTATCTCTCATTCCTCGTTGAATGTTCATTATTGTCCTCCCGTCCAATAGTTTCACATGTTAAGTCTGGTCAAACTTAATGACGCTGTATCTGCTGAGCCCTTAAATCATTTGTTATGTAAAAGTCTGTCAATTAACCCAGGAATAAACATTACGCCCGCCAATATCCAAATCACGCCAAACACCTTGATTGTACTCTCTGGGATTATCCAGTTTGTTGGTG
>JAUNIQ010000047.1:285-1321 GCA_030535275.1 Bacillota bacterium
ATGCCCGCAACAATACATGCAACAATGAATAATGAAAGGTACAGTTCATCTTTTCTTGTACCTTTATCATTATGGAAAAGAAAATCTTTCATATTAAGTCCCCCTCATTCCGGATAACTCATTCAATCTATAAAAGACAACCAATTTAACATCCAGGCTGTCAGCGGTTAATCCATGCTTAGTCTAATTCCGCCTTGTCTCTCCGAAGGCTGGATTATTACAGTCACAGCCTGTCCGCCGTTCCACTCGAATTGATAAGACTCACCGGATGCTTGTCCAATAAAAGTTTTCCAAGAAACGTCTGCTGTAACTCTCGGATCACACGGACCATTTCCAACCCAGCATATGACAGCATCTGGATCGACCGAGATCGTGTTTCTGGAGTAAATGTTACTCAGAACAATCGGGTTTCCATCGGAGAGTACAGCAACATAGGCATTGGGGCCACGAGCGGTCAGCGTGGATGTTGCAAGTCCTTTCTGAGAAAGGACCCCCACACCTATAAATCGGACGCTGTAGTCACAATCCTGGGAAAAAGCCAGAATATTCTCAGACTCGACCGAAACGGTTTCTCCCATACCGAGGTGATATACGACCACATGCTGGCCATAGTTTGCATAGTACGTAACAGAGTCGCCATATAAATTGACCTTCATTAAAGGGAGGTTCTCTCCGGTTACTCTTCTCATGACATGGCCAAGAAGAGCTTGTCCAACATTATTTTGCGGGCCAAGTAGCATCTTCTCAAACTTGTAGTTTTTTGCTCCTGCATTATCACCAGCAATAAATGCTCCTGCTTTAGCGAACATGACATCGTTCCCCGTACAGGTTACTTTCAAGGTCAATTCATTTAAGGTTTCAAATTGCAGCATGGTTCTTCTCCTCCGCTTTTTTACTCAACCTGTACGCCGTATTGTTGGCATAACCCTGCGAGATCTTTCCCAACACCGTTTCCGACTGCATTAAACTTCCAGGTTCCGTTGTGCAGGTATATTTCTCCGATAGTCATCGAGATTACATTTGAGTAGTATTCTTC
>JAUNIQ010000047.1:1331-11569 GCA_030535275.1 Bacillota bacterium
GACCAGTTCTCGATTTGAAGTGGTATCAACAATTCGAATGTATGCATCTTTAATCATGCTGAAGTTCAGCCTTTTTTCTGCTGCTTCATTGATGGTGAGGATAAATACGATTCTATCTACCGATGCATTCAGTCTGGTAAAGTCTATCGATATGCTTTCTCTATCTGGCGAAGAGTTCGCCGAGAACACAGTGCTTCTATCTGGGCTGGTCTCTTGCCCATAAAAAACAAACCAATCATCCCCAAGAACTCGTCCATTCCTTAAAAGAAATGCAGAGACGTCAACATCACAGTTAGGGTTGTTGACATTCCATCCCATACAGGCACGAACCCTCTGGAGTGTCCCAGCAGCAGCTAATGGAACTTTTTGCCCTTTTTTTGCCTCATTTTGGAGCCGTGGAACAGGTATCGCTGCGGGCATTTGTGGGGCAGGTTGAGGTGAGGGTTGCGGTGAAGGACGTGGAACTGGAGTGTTGACCGGCGGATAACCTGTTCGTGCTTGATTGGAAGGCGTGTTATTCCTCTGCTGAGGTGCCGGATTTGCTCCATTTTTATTCAGATTATCAACACTCTGCCGATCAAGTGCGCCTTGGATTCTCCGCTGATTTATTGATAAAACAGTGTCTTTTGTCAGCGGCTGTTCAGTTTTTGTAGGGATGTTGACCATATGATGCTCCTTGACCACCGATCCGCTTTGTTTCGCGGAAATCAGGCGCTGAGTTAAACTTTTTGTCTATATAAACATTACATGCCAAGCATGGAAGGCCTTTGCGTAGTAGCATGAAATAGGAAAACTCATATTAATAATGAATCCTAAAAAGTGTGATTTGCTGATTAAGAATGAATGGCGGAAGGAAAGGAACAGTCCTTCCGCCATTCGCGTTTTTACACGTTTACGCCAAAGCTCTTGCAGAGGGCCTCGAGACCACCCTGATAGCCAGCTCCGACAGCATTAAATTTCCACTCATTGCCGCTACGATAGATCTCGCAAACGACAATAGCAGTCTCGATGGAGAACTCTTCACCGAGGTCGAAACGCAGTACTTCAGTACCAACTGTGTCACTGGGGCCGGAAATACGCGCGACACGAACATAAGCATTGGAGACCTGTCCAAAGTTCTGCTTTCTGGCAGGTGCATCATAGATCGTGACGGTAATCGCAATCTTGTCAATATCTGCAGGAACCTTGCTGAAATCGATGAAGATCTGCTCATCATCGCCTTCTTTGCTGTTACCGCCGCTGGTGTCATCACCCATGGATTTCACTGAACCGCTATTGTGTTCCTGGTTGCCATAGAAGACGAAGTCGGCATCGTTACGAACTTTGCCGTTCTTTCCGAGAAGGAAAGCGGATGCATCAAGGTCGAAGTCAAATCCACCGTCGTAACGATTCGGGTCCCAACCAAGGCCAACCAGCGCCATGGTCATATTCTTGTCCAGACTTACTCTCTGGCCTTTTGAAAGATTGACTGCCATTTTAGTTCCTCCTTTTTTATTACCTATACAGATCTATCAGCTTAGATAGTCTGCTGGCGTCTCTTACTGCTTGACCGATTGCGTCAAATCGCCACTCACTTCCGTTGCGATAGATTTCTCCCGCAACCAGTCCGGTCATGCCATTGTAATTGTCCGAAAGGTTAAAGCGGCATACTTCATTATTGCTATCCATATCGACAACACGGATGTAGGCGTTTCTCACCAAGCCGAAGTGCTGGCCTCTGACGTTAGCGTCATATATGTTTACGACGAATGCCATCTTGTCTACGTAGCTGGGAATGGATTGCAGATCAATAACGATCATCTCGTCGTCGCCACCACTACTGTTACCACCAGTGGTATCATCGCCAGAGTGCCGGATCGCTCCACCTGCGAAACTGGTGTTATTGAAGTAAACGCAGGTCTGGTTGATCTCGTTGCTGATAACTCGCCCATTTGACCCACAGAGGATAACAGATGCATCGCAATCGATATCCTGTGGCTTCGGGGCGAAGAAGCCGCGTCTCTGCTGCTGAACTTCGTCCCAACCGAGGCCAACCAGGATTCTTCGAAGGCTACCGCCCCCGCTTTTTGTGAGGTTTACCTTTTGGCCTTTTACAAGATTTACTCCCATAGAAGCGTCCTTTCTTAAATGAAGCGATTTCTCATTTCAATAACGCTATTGTCAGTGGTCGGCTGTCCAATTGCATTGAACTTCCAGGAACCGTTATAACGATAGAGCTCTCCGAAGATCATAGCGGTCATATTGTTATAGTTTTCAGAGAGATTGTATTTGCACAGCTCCTGACCGGTCTCGGCATCACAGATGCGGATGAAGCAGTTTCTAATCATACCAAAGTGCTGCCCGCGTTCTCTCGCCTGATAAATGGTTACAGCAAAAATGATCTTGTCATACTGGCTGGGAAGCGCAGTAAGATCAACCATGATCTGCTCATCATCACCATCACCGGCACCAGTCAGGTTATCGCCCATATGTCTTACAGCTCCAGACCTGTGGGTGAGGTTGTTATAAAAGACCATGTCTGCCGCATCAATAATGTGTCCATTGACACAGATAATAGCGGAAGCATCGCAGTCAATATCTTGCGGCTTCGGTGCAAAGAAACCTCTCTTCTGCTGCACCTCATCCCAACCGAGGCCAACCATTACTTTTCGAAGAGAGCCGCCGTTATTCTTCCGAAGTTCAACTTTTTGTCCTTTTTGCAGATTAACAGACATTTTTTACCCTTCTTTCAGATTATTATAAGGATGAAGTTCAGACGTTTACGCCGTAGTTCTTGCAGAGTGCCTCGAGACCGCCCTGGAACCCGCTGCCAATAGCATTGAATTTCCACTCACCGTTATTTCTGTACATTTCACCAACAACAACTGCTGTTTCAATGGAGAAATCTTCACCAAGATCATAACGAATCAGTTCGGTGTTGCTAGCTTCGTCAAAAATACGGATGTAGGCATTCGATACCTGGCCAAAGTTCTGCTTGCGAGTTTCCGCATCATAAATCGTAACTGTAAAGCCGATTTTTTCGATGTTAGCGGGAACCGCGGAGAGGTTAACCTTGATCTGTTCATCATCACCATCACCATCGCCAGTCAGGTTGTCGCCCATGTGTTCAACCGCGCCGGATCCATGCTTCAGGTTGCCATAGAAAATGAAGTCAGAGTCACTTGTAACTTTTCCGTTTGCGCCGAGCAGGAAAGCCGCCGCGTCCAGGTCAAAATCAAATCCGCCATCATACTTGTTGGTGTCCCAGCCAAGACCGACAACGATCTTGCTGAGTCCGGGGTTGCCCTTGGTGAGACTAACTTTTTGTCCCTTGGAAAGATTGACTGCCATTTGTTTTTCCTCCTAATTTTGTTTATAGATTTTTTATTCGCTAGCTTTGTTCATTAGCGCTTTTCTAATCATGTCAATCGGGATAACAAGGAATGCGAGAACAATACAGATCAGCCAAGCAGACGGGGTCAGTGCCTCTACGCTGAGAACTTCACCTCCGAATGTTACGAACACAAACTGCATGGCAAAAATCGCAAACATGACGATCAGGAAGTTTTTGTTGCGCCCAAGTCCTTCGAAGGGATTGGTGTGCGAAGTTCTGGCGTTGAATCCGTTAAAGGTGATTGCCATCATGAAGGTCGCAAACAAGGCAGATTTAAGATAAGTCACATCAACATCACCGAAGAGATTGCGGATGAAAGGCACAAACAGAATTCCTAAGCAGACGAAGGTGATATAAGCAGCACTTATGATGATCTCCACCAGCATCTCTTTGCTCACAATGCTGGCTTCTCTGGGAACCGGCTTGTCACGCATATATTCTTTCAGCGCCGGCTCGCTACCAAAAGCGATTGCTGCAAGCGTATCCATTGCGAGGTTAATCAGCAGCAACTGGATAACTGTAAGAACAACGTTTTCACCAAGCAGAGGACCAATAAAGCATGTCAGCACCGCAGCAACGTTGACAGTAAGCTGGAAAATCAGGAACTTGCGAATGCTCTTGAACATGGTGCGGCCATACAGAATGGCCTTTTCGATGGAGGAGAAGTTGTCATCCAGGATTGTGATGTCGCCAGCTTCCTTTGCGACTTCGGTTCCGCTTCCCATAGCAAAGCCAACATCGGCTTTTTTAAGGGCAGGAGAGTCATTTACACCATCGCCGGTCATACCAACAACAAGATTCAGATCTTGTGCAATACGAACCAGTCTGCTCTTGTCAGTCGGGAGGGCACGGGATACAACTCTGAGATTCGGAAGAACTTTTTTCAGTTCTTCATCGCTCAGTTCTCCCATTTCAGCGGAAGTAAGCGCTACATCTTCTTTGCTGACAAGTAAACCTGCTTCCTTAGCAATTGCGACAGCCGTCTCTTTTCGGTCGCCGGTTACCATGACGACTTGAATTCCAGCGTTTCGCACTTCGCGGATGGCTTCAACAGCTTCTTTACGGACGTTATCACGAATGCTGATAACGCAAATCAACGTCAGATCAGTGTCATCGGAATCGCCCTGAGCCTTTGCCACGGCGAGGAGTCGCATGGAACGTCCCGCCTGTGCATCAATATAGGTTGTAAGGTAATTTTTCTCTACCAGTTCCTTGACTTCGCCTTTTTCGTCGAGATAATGCGTACATTTTTCGATGATTTTTTCAGGTGCGCCTTTTACATATGTAATGCTCTTACCATCCCTGGTAATTGTCACACTGGAGCTCTTTTTGTTCGAGTCAAAAGCATTGAATGTTTTAACATCCTCTCGACTCAGATTGTTTACTGCGTTGGCATCCAACAAGAATGCCATAAGGGCTCTGTCAGTGCTGTTGCCGCCGATAATCTGCCCATTGCTTGCCATCGCACTGTTGTTGATGCCGATGCCAGTAACAACATCCATCGCCAAGGGTGCTTCCATCTCGGAAAGTTTGGTGAACTGCTTAACATTACCGGTAGCAAGCTCAACGACAGAAAGACGTCCTTCTGTGATCGTTCCGGTCTTGTCGCTGAAAAGGATGCTCAGGCTGCCAGCTGTTTCGAGACCGTTGATCTTCCGAACAAGAACATTGTCCTTTGCCATCTTCATGCTCTGGAAGGAGAGCAGAATGGAAGTAAGCATCGGCAAGCCTTCCGGAACTGCGCAAACGATGATCGTGACGGCAACCGTAACTGCATCCATGATCAGACGGATCCATTCATAGACACCATGCGGAATACTGCCAGTCAGAAGAGTTTTTGCCATGATTCCGACTACAATGCAGATTGCGCCAATATATCCAAAGGTTGAAATCTGATTTGCCAGCTTTCCGAGCTTGACTTGGAGCGGCGTTTCACGAGTTTCCTCCTGCACTTCAAGCGCAAGCTCTCCAAACAGCGTCTTATCACCAACAACTTTTACTTCCATATAAGCTTCGCCACCGACAACGACTGTTCCTCGATAGGCATAATACTTATTCAGAAGATCCTTGATGTCATACTTTGCATCGCTCGGCGTGGCAATCTTGTCGGCTTCTTCCGTTTCTCCATTCAGCGAAGCCTGATCCACCTTCAACTCTCCGTCAACAACTATTCCATCTGCGGGAATCTTGTCGCCTGCCTGAAGATAGACAATGTCACCGACAACAACTTCACTGACATGAATCTCTGTCAGTTGGCCATCACGGATGACCTTTGCCATTTCTTTGGCTTCTTCTTCCGCCTTCAATGCGGAGGCTTTGCCCTCCTGCTGATTTTCACTGACGGAAGCGACACCGTTTGCAATCAGGATTGCAACCAGGATGCCTACAGGCTCAAACCACTCCGCCTGGTGTAGGAAGAACAGAACAACCTGAATAACCAGCGCTACCAGAAGGATCATGATCATAGGATCTTTGAATCCCTCCAGTATTTTCTTCCACAATGGATCAGGCGGTATTTCGGTCAGGGTGTTTGAGCCATGCAGTTTCCGACTTTCCTCAACCTGGCTCTTTGTTAGTCCAACAAACTTCATAGATTCACTAGCTCCTTTTACTCTCTCGAAATATGGATGCTCAGGTCAATTATTTTGTGTTTGGGCAATTGCTATCTCCCGCTTGTAACCTCAATCAGAAGGCCTTTATCTTCTGTTGATGCGCGAAATACCGCACCATCTTTAAGGAGAACTGCTTGGCCTGTAGGGACTAAGCTGCCTCCTGGTGAGGTCATTCCTCTCACATCGTGATTAACAAGAAGCCACTGTCCTTGATACTTTACGACATATGCGAGCATGCTGCGGTCAGCCTTTTCATCAGGAAAGCAATTTGAAAACAAGTGCCAACGGAACAATGGCATATTGTGATACACATTGATTTCACCTGCTGGAATCCACTGTCCCTGACGTCCTCGTACCTGGCTTTTCAGGTGAAGACGAACAATGTTTTCCTTTTTTGCACGATGCCCACAGAACGGACATACCGGATTGGATGGGTCGTGCAGCACAAACCATTTTGCTCCGCAGTTCGGGTTCTCACACGGGTGTAGCAAATCCCATGTTTTTACAAGAGCTTTTTCCCATTCCAGTGCGGTGGGCCGCTCGTTCGGATTGTGCAAACCGTCCACGAAAGCACGGATAAATAGCTTCTCAAGCTCTGGACCCAGATCTTTAATGGTAACTTCTAAGCCACGCGGTCGATTGCTTTGATCCTTTGGGTCTTCTATAAATAATGCTTTCGGACCCATGCACAGAAAGTCATCAAGGTTCGGGTCTTCTGAATATGATTTGGGACCACGAAGCGGGTGCCGAAGAAGCAGATACTCATAAATCAGCACCGCCATGGAGTGTAAATCCGTAGATGCGCAGGGAAGCTTTCGTTGCGGATCTCCGAACGGAAGTGGCAACGTCTCAAGAACTTCTGGCGCAATATACCCGCCCGTCCCTATTACCTCTGGTGGATACACGCCGGGAACAACGAGAGAATCAATATCTATGACAACGCAGCTCCCAGTGGTTGGATCAACAAGAACGTTGTTACAAGAGAGGTCGGAATGCGCAAGCCCTGCTTGGTGCATTCTGCGAATTGATCTGGCAAGAGAAATGGACATCTGGAGCATAGAGCGAAAATCTCCAAGCTCATTCGGATTAAGGAACCTTCTAAGCTTCCCCGATGTGAACCAATTGCTCTTTTTGTCTTTTCCTTTAAGATCTTTGCTCAACTCAGGAATGATAGTTGCATTTTCAGGGAAGAAATAATTCGACGGATATGCTGGGCATACAATTCCAAATTCCGGTTGAGTTACAATTGCAGTGGGCCAGCAAAATTTACTTGAAAAGTACTTTGCCATTCCTTCGGTATTGCCTTTCGCGCCACCTGAAGCTTCAGAAAGGGTCGGATTATATTTCCCAATAATGGCTTCAATTCTCTTCCTCAGGTTAGGGTCATTAGTTACCTCAGGATTGTTGAAAAACTGAACGACATACGACTTGTCCGGAGCGAAATATGTGTACTTCATACCTCCTCGAGGCGGGTTGTCTTTAATCACATACTGGATTTTTCGCCCGTCCATCAAGGTGGCTTCAGCTATCTGACTCACATTTCCACCTCCTACAGTTGCATTACCACTAATGTTCTGTCATCAAAGGAGCCCCGTTCATAGTAGTTGTCTAACCACACACGAAGCCGCTCTCCCATATCTGAAGCGGGAATCGCTTCCTTCAACTCCAAGCTGGCCAAGCCCAAAATTGAACGATCTTCCCACAGCTCCTCAAGAGAAACTCCAACTGTGTCACAGATGCGATTCGTGTATTGGATCGGGACGGTAACACTTTTATCATTCACCCATGGATACAAGATGGGATCCGGAATTCGTTTGAAGATGCTCATTTCTTTGGGAGTCAATTTAGAGAGATCGGCTGGCTTGTCCTCCATCTCAATGATCCCGTTAACAAGCAAATCGAAGAATAAGCGGCGCATTTGTGTCTCGTTAGGGAAATAATCATCTGCGACTCCGTCGCTCATCAGCATTACCGTGTCTGTTACTCCGCGGGAAAGCTTAGTACGCTTTTGAAGTGATTCCATTGTCTTCATCTGCGGAGCAGTAAGAAATTCAGTTTCCCCGGAGAAGTCTCCGCTGTCTGGTACACCGAGCAACTTCACTGACGACTGGAACGTTCCTTTAGAATTAATAGATACGATCATTCCGTCGCCAACCTGGCAAGTCACTATGAGATGTTCTTTTGTTTCTCTGTTGAGAGGGATAATAGCAGCTACAAGCAAGGTCCCGCTGAGATCCTTGAGATCAAGCTTTCTTTTTAGCACCTTTGAATAGGCTGGGTCTGTCGCACGCGAGTAGAATGCGGCTTCAACAGCTTCCCATGCTTGGATGACAGATTTCTGCACTAAACCAGCTATTCTTCCGCAGGCCTCCATACACTCGTTGCTCGAAAGATCTTGTTTTAATGCTTCTCGCAAAGTCGGGATATCGGAAAGCATCTTTCCATATGCACTTACCAAGTAACCAACAGAAGCTTTGCAAGACTCTCTTGCACCAATTCTCGAAAACTTTTTT
This sequence comes from Bacillota bacterium, assembly GCA_030535275.1. Lineage (GTDB taxonomy): Bacteria > Bacillota > Clostridia > Peptostreptococcales > Anaerovoracaceae > Lentihominibacter. Next base: position 9,830 of record JAUNIQ010000047.1, read on the forward strand.
GAGCCAGCACCGTCCGAAACCGCAATGAAGGTAACATCATCAACATTTGCTATTTCAAACCAGTCATCACAATTTGTCCCTTCGTGTTTGTGCTTTTTCCCGCGGACACGCGCAGCAATTACCCGCCCACCCGGCAGGGTTGTGTCGCACTGTAGGTATTCTGGAGCTGGCTCTGGTTCGTCAGTAGGTATTGGTAGGTACTTCCACAGACTGGCAGTATGGTCTGTAACTTCTTTATTGGTCAGTCCCTTTTTGCTTTCAGCCGCTACCAATTTGGGCTTATCACTATTAGGCTGCTCCTCGACCTCTTGAGCGGTTTTATCCTTATCAGGTGACTCTTCTTTTGCGGGTGCTTCTTCTTTGCATTCCGGAAGGACACTCTGCTGAACGACTGCAGGTAACGGGGCCTTTTCATTTAATCCTAATGTTGCTTCCTCTGGATTAATGAGGTCTATAATTTTAGATTCACTCATTGTGTATTACCCGCTCACTTTCAAAGGCCTCAAGGAACAACAACAAATCCCTGCGGAGGAGGAGGAAGTTCAATAGGAGCACCAGGCTTGGCATCCAAGGTCTTGGAGGACATTTTGATGGATCCGGAAACCCACGCAAAGAACTGGGCCATATCACCGGCAGAAAGTGTGTTCATCATGAGTACGCTTTCTGTAATCTCTTTGAGGTAGGAGGTATTGGCATTAGAACCCGCTGCACATGCAATGATGTTCGCGGCTTTCATTCCTTTGATTCGCTGCGCAGCCTCTCTAAATGTCTCAACATCAGTAGGCGAACCATCCGTCAGAATGAAAACAAGGGGTCTCCAGTCACCCTTTTGGGTCTCTGTTGATTTGCGAACTTCACTGTTAACGCAGTCAATAAGAACATTCAATGCACCACCAAGCGCTGTTGCACCACCGGCATTGATTTCAGGCTCCTTAAAGGACATCAGTTCTGTGAGAGGAATAATCTGGCGGGCCTGGCTATCAAAAGTAATAACAGACAGATATGCTGTCTCGAGAGCCTGGGGATCGCCACGAAGCTCGGACAAAAGAGCTTTAACACCTTGACGAACTGCCTCGATAGGTTCACCCATCATGGATCCAGAGCAGTCAAGCAGCAGATAAACAGGAAGTCTTCTAGTGAAATCAGCCATTTTCATTCTCCTTTTTATTATTCGATTTCTTTTGCCTTCAGAGTTAATGAGTTAACATTTTTAAAATCGTCATTGAATTCCTTCGTAAGTGACTCGCTAATGGGAACGACAATATCAGGCGGTACTCGTGCGTCTTTCATTTGCATAGCTTGAAGCAACCGCGGAGTCAAAATCTTTACTGCTACAAGGTATTCCTTCGTGTTGGCATTCATAGTAAAGATCATGATTAGGTTGACGAATTGAGACCACCGCATGATATATGCTCCGTTTTCAATCCGTGAAATCCGCTCTTTTGAAATGCCACAAAGGTTTTCCAAGTCATCCTGTGTTAACCCTGCAATTGCTCTCAACTTCCTGAGGTGGTCACCAAGTGTTATGCAATACTCTTGTTTTTCGACTTCGGAGAGACGAATCAACATCAGCAATTCCCTCCTGTTCTTCCATTCAAAGACCCTCCAATCTTTAGCACTTCAAAACCATTTCCACCGCATAGAGACAAAATAAAAGATGCAACCATAAAGCTAATTACTTTGAGATGCTCACGAACACGTCATTTTGACATCTTTTTGCTCTTTTCCGACAAACATTAT
>JAUNIQ010000048.1 GCA_030535275.1 Bacillota bacterium
TAGATATTGTATTCTATTAGGCAGGAGCGTTACAAATTCAGTGTACCATTACAAAGATATTAAAATATGGCATTAAAGTTCAGGCCATGAACTGGGGAGGTGTTTCTCAGGAAAAGAAGCAGTTAATTGATAAAAGGACTGACGAGATTGCGAAGAAACTTAGCGTGGCAAACAAACCTTCGGTTGGAATAAAAACCAGGTTTATTTTCGGCATGATGGGGACGATGCATAAAAAAGGCTGGAACTCATCTCCCGTTGAAACGGATTATTGGACAGAAAAAGGCTGGTTGAGTGGAAAGAAACCATGGAATGAATAAAGGACGTGTTCTGGGTAACTTCCTCTGGATAACCGCTTGGGTAACTTTAGCAAGGCCCTTGCCAGCCCTAGATATTACAGGCATCTACATCAGGGAGTAGCCCTTCTAGCCCCTGATGGTGGATAACAAAAGGAATAAAAACCATCGCTCCAAAGATTTTGAAGGATTGCGTACACTGATGGTATAATTAATATCAGAAAACTGATTTTGCACTGAAAGGAGATTGCCATGAAAATTATCATTGACGATAGCACAGAGGATTATATTGTTTCAGAATACGACCCTATAAAAGTGGATTCTGCAGAGGCGGACATTAATGACAGAGCCGAGGATGCGGCCTATGCCGTTGCGGCAATTTGTCTTGACTTTGTTCAGAAGTTTTACACGGATTCCGCTGCAGGCAGAACCGCAGTTAATGGTATTGGTGAAAAAGCCAAGGTGATTTTTGATGATTACATGAAGGAACATATTGAGGCAGAGAAGCCTGCCGAAGAGAATGCAGCAGAGATTGCAGAAACAGATAATACAGAAGCAGGCAACGCTGAAGCAGAAACGGAATCGCAAGTTGTAAGCGGCCCGCTTGAGGTGACACCTCTCAGGGGAAAGGGTGGCAAAGGCAAAAAGTAAAAGGCTAGTCCATCATTCCTGTGTAGTTTGTGAAGAGTACACCGCAGTCTATGAGGAAATTCTCTATTTCCCGCTCAACGCGCTCGAAACAGTACTGATGCCAGTCGCCCTCAATAATTCCAGGGCCGATGACAAACTTGCCTTCATCGAGAGTCCAGAATTCAACGCTTGCATGTTTCACAGGCCACCAGTTGGGGTCTCCCTTGTAAGAATCGGCCAGTTCCTGCCAAACAGGAATCTGCGAGATAATGGCTTCTCTGAGATCATCGTCTTCCATTTCAGAAAGGCTTTTTCCCTCGCCGAATCTTTCGTTAGGCGTTAGCCAGGCCATGCGGCCGTCGCTTGTTCTCATGGAATGAATGTATTCCGGATCAGTAGGTTTTTCTGAAGGTGATAATATTATCATTTAATCACGTCCTTTCAAATTGCATGTCTTTAACTTACATGTTGATTGTACAACAAGGCATGTACCCAAAAACTCCCTCACGCATCCGTGGTGCTGTATAATATAAAAAGGAGCGCAGCTTCTTTGTAAGAAACAGCGATCCTAAAAACATCAGGCAGGGCACAATGCCTCCGTCAAAGGTGGCAGAGCTGGAAACAAACAAGGAGTACAGAGAACGAAAAAAGAAGGAGAAGAATGAGGGCAACTATAATTGTTGTTGACGTGGGACCCTTTCTTTAGTAAAATGACGAAAACGATAAGAAAACACCTTATTGTTTGACAAGTGAAAATGTAAGTAAAAAGGCAAACTCAAGTAAATGCAATTATTGAACAATTTAATTAGAATTTTATGCGGTAAAGCATTGAAACTTACCTCTAATTGTATTAAAATTAGTACAAGATAAAACATTTATTAATTTTTTTAGAAAATAGCTAAAAAAGTGAGCCATTTGCCGAAATCAGGGACACTTCATATATAAATAAAGATAATTTACGGTAAATAGGGCAAAATCGCTGAAAGGCGATGACGCAAAGCTATGTGTCTAAACATTCCCCGGCCTAGCGCCGGAGACAATGCACGATTGACAAGCTGCACAGTTTATTTGTGCAGCTTTTTTTATTCAAAGTAAATAATTAAATTACTATTATTCAGTATTACGAAAGGAGAGAAGAATAATGTTTAGGAAGAAATGGATAGCTTCATTAATCTCAGTAATGATGGTATTCGCATTCATGCCACTGACATCATTCGCATTCGATGATTCTGATGCAGATGTATCAGGAGATCAGGATCAGGAAAAAGTTGTGAAGGTTGAAGAACCTGTAGCAGATCAGACCTCCGATATTGACGAGGAAACATCAGAGGAAATCGTGACTGAAGGAACACAGGCTGAACTGGATGGTGAAGAGGGAGAAGCTCCTGAAGAAGAGCAGGTTCCGGACATCAATAAAAACAATGCAGGGACAATCCTGCATCTGGGCAGCAACAGCATGCCGTCACCATGCAAGATCAACGGCCACTGGTTCAAGAAAGTTCAGGGAAACGGTGATTACGGTTCAAATGACAAAGTAGTTCTCAATGCCGGAAGCACCTACGATGTTGTGCAGAACGGCAAGGTAGTTGGTTATCTGCATATCTCGCATGACGCAAGCGCACACGGTGGCACATGGGTTTACAAAGCAGGTTCAGCCAGCTATGGAGATTACTATACGGTAACCTACAAAGACGGCGTTAACGGAGCTGCATTTGCAGATCAGTCAACAGGCAACCTGAAGAGTGGAGATGCAACACCTGCATTCAACGGAACACCAAGCCGCGAAGGTTATACCTTCAAGGGCTGGAGTCCTGTACCAACCGAAAAGGTAAGCGGTAACGCAGAGTACATTGCACAGTGGGAAGCAGCTCCGGGTCCGACACCTACTACTTATACAGTAGTATATAAGGACGGAGTAAACGGAACCGCATTCCAGGATCAGTCAACAGGCAACCTTAAGCTTGATGACCCAACACCTGCATTCAACGGAACACCAAGCCGCGAAGGATATGACTTCACAGGCTGGAGCCCTGAACCAACTGAAAAGGTTAAGGGAAATGCAGAATATGTAGCACAGTGGAAAGCAAAGATCGTAAATTATACCGTAACATTCTATGATGATGACGGCACAACGGTTCTCTATCAGACTACTGTTGCAAACGGTGAAACAGCAACATACGGCGGCACGGCTCCAACTAAGGCTTCAACTGCAGAGTATGACTTTGTTTTTGAAGGCTGGGATAAGCCGATTGTAGCTGTAGATGGCGCTGACCAGGAGTACACAGCTGTATACACTCCAAAGGCAAGACAGTACACTGTAACATGGAAGGACGATGACCTCACTGTTCTGAAGTCAGGACAGGCAGCATACGGCTCAATTCCAAGCTATGGCGAAAATAATCCAACTAAGGCAGAAGATGAGAATTACACTTATGAATTTGCCGGCTGGACACCTGAGATTAAGACAGTAACAGGCGATCAGGTTTACGTTGCAACTTATACTGCAACTGCTAAGCCGGGTCCGGGACCTAACCCTCCAGGACCAACACCGGGCCCTGGCCCTAACGGTGGCGGCGGTGGCGGCGGCGCAGTAATCACTGTTGCTGATGCACCTGCACCTGCAGCCCTGACACAGATTGAAGATCAGGATGCTCCTAAGGGACTTATGGACCTTGGTAGCTGGGCACTGCTCAACCTGCTTCTGACAATCCTGACATGCATTATGAGCATTACTCTCCTTATCACATACTTCACAAGAAAGAAGGAAGATGAGGAAGAAGCAGCAGATTATGCAGAAGACCAGGAAGAAAAGAACATCAAGAAGAAGGGTCTGTGGAGAGCAATCAGTGCAGCATGGGGAATCCTCATGATCATCGTATTCATCCTTACTGAAGACATGACACTGCCAATGGTATTCGTTGACAAGTGGACAATCCTGATGATCGTAATGACAGTAATTCAGGGTGGCATCATGTTCATGTCAAAGAAAAAGTATGAAGACGAAGAAGACGATGCACAGATGGCTTAATCGCTAAAACAAAGCATTAAAAAAATCGGGGAGCTAAGCTCTCCGATTTTTTATTTGTGATATAATTATTCCGTGAATTAATACATATATGGCAGCATTATCGGGGAGGAAAAATGCTCTCAATATATTTTCTGGCAAAACCAGTATACTGGATAATACCATGGATTCTTCAGGCAATCGGCCCTTGTGAAATTCAGTTCGGCGGTGTACTCACAGACGTATACAAGAGAGTAATGACAACCGAACAGGTAGAAATGAAGATTGAATAAACAGTATGAAAAATGCAAAGTTAATTGGAACAACCTGCATAATAATAACGACAATAACTTACGGCCTGATACCGGCGCTTTCGTTTAAATCCTTTGCTGCCGGTGTTGAAACGGAGACGCTGCTTTTTGATAAATTTCTCTATGCGGCAATTCTCATGTGGGCTTTCATTTTCATACGCAAAATCGACTTCAGACTGAGGAACGGTGCATGGAAACCGATGATTGCAATCATGGTTTCCTATATAGGAATTGCGACAACACTATATCTTGCTTTTGATTATATAAGTGGCTCTCTGGCGACGATTATTTCATTCACATATCCGGCCATAATAATCGCTGTTGAAATGCTCAGAGGCAAGGAAAAAGTCCGCGCCATTAAAATCCTAGCAGTGATTCTTTCCCTTCTGGGAATGTGCCTTATTGTCTGGTCGCCGGACATGAAGATTGCAATCATTGGCGTTTTCTTCGCCTTCCTCTGTGCCGTATGCTACACAGTTTACATTATTGAATTATCCTCGGATAAACTCGAGGGACTGCATCCGCTGGTTACGCCGGGATACGTTCTGGCAGCATCTGCAGTGTTCAATTTCTTCAGATGTTTTATCAGCGGAAACGATCTGTTTACAAGCAACGGAGAACAGCTTGGCTACATGCTTCTGCTTGCCGTTGTATGCGCTTTCATAGCGATACTTTGCTATTGCATCGGCGTCCGATTAATCGGCCCGACAAACGCATCAATTATTAATACATTTGAACCGGCCTGTGCCTGCGTGTTCGGTTACCTTCTGATAGGTGACCAGATTACACTTTCAATGATTATCGGCGGACTGCTTATTATCGTAGCCGTACTGCTGACCAGTCTGCCGGACAGGGATAGTAAAAATGAAATTTGATTTACATTGTCACACCAGGGAGGGCTCCTTCGACTCGAAGGTTCCCGTAAGTGAATATGTGAATAAATACAGGGCTCTTGGATATGACGGTTTCATGATTTCCGATCACAACAGCTATCGCGGCTGTCGCAAATGGCATGAGCTTCAGAAGCGGCCCGAGTATGAGGACTTCACCACGTGAGGAGACTAGAAAGAGCAGAGCCAAGGATCACTGGACAAGCCAGATAGGCTACATAATATTCAACAGAGGTCTTGCAAAAACAAAAATGCCACGACGAAAAATATCTCATCGAAGGCTCATGAAGAGACATTGAAATTTTCACAATTTTTTAATATAATTTACGGGTATGATTAAGAGAAAAATAGCAATTATTTTAACCATAATAATGGCTGCTTTTGCAGTGCCTTGCACATCGGTTTATGCTGCGGGAACAGGCACCCTTGGAGGTGCGGAAATCCCTGACAGATTTACCGATAATTTTGATGTTGAAAACTGCCTGGACATCTCTTCATGGAACGGGGAAATCACTGAAAAGGAATGGCAGATTCTCAAGGATAACGGCGTTACCGGTGTAATTATCAGAGCCGGATACAGCCGATGGTTCACGGGCTTTCACTCGAAGGATTCAAGGTTCGAGGAGAACATGGAAGGCGCCAGGAAAGCGGGAATGGACATAGGCGCATACTACTACACGACGGCAACAAACGAGAAGGAAGCCGCCAAGGAGGCCGAGTATTTTGCCAAGCTTCTGGAGCCTTACAGGGACTATCTGACGCTGCCGGTTGTATACGACTTTGAGAGCAACGAACACGGCAGACTCGACGCCGCGAAATTCAGAGAGCTGGGTCCTAAAGGATGCACGGACATGTGCGTTGCCTTCTGCGAGGTGCTCGAAAACGAGGGCTATGATCCGATGATTTATGCCAACAGAGCGACCTTCAACAGGTACCTGGACACCAGTGTTCTTGAGGGTAGCTACAGGCTCTGGCTGGCGCAGTTTACAAACGACGGATCGGCCACGGGATACGAGGGAAACTACGACATGTGGCAGTACAGTTCTTCGGTCAGAATCCCGGGTGTGGACAGTAGATTTGACGCCAATTATATCTTCAAGAGAAACATCTCCGAGGACAAGGAAATCGCAGATGCGAAAGGCGAGATCAAGGGCTCAATTTCGACCTTCACTCTGTCGGAGGGCGTGCGTTCAATCGTGCCGGTTACAAGCACCGGAGACAAGGCCAATATCAGAGTGCGAGACAACTACGGATATTCGCATATGTACAAGGTCTTCAAGAAGAGCAGCAAGTACTCTTCAGAGGAATGCCTGATGGCATGCGTGCTTAACGGATTCTTCGTTTCTGAAAAATCCATTAACCCGAAGTACTTTGTTAACCGCGTTGCGCCCGCAACCATAGGTAATGACTACGCATCGAAGCGCGATGAAGGATACGTTCTTTCCATGAGCGGAATAACGAAGATTCTCCGGGACCTGAGGCTGGACGTTCAGTATATCAGAGAAATTGACGATGACGTTTACGTTAAGATAAAGAGCCACCTGGCAACAGGTCATCCGGTAATCATGTCACTGAAGAATCCGACATCCAGATGGACTGATGGAAACGAGGTTGTGCTCCTTCTGGGAATGGACGAAAACGGATACGGAATCATGGCCGACACCAAGGACAGATACTGGAATAAAAATGACCAGCGCATTAAGCTGGTCAGCGTAGATGAACTTATTCGCGCCATGGAATCCCAGGACGACGATGACAGCAGCCTCGTCAAGAGCGATGCTCAGCAGGGCGGCTACATACTGATTGATGGAGACTGATCTATCAGAATACAAACTGAATAAGAATCATGTAACACACTGTTCCGCAGAGTATGCTGATTAGTGTGTTTCTTTTCCAGACCTGAAGAGCCGCAACTACGGCGACGGAAATCAGTTCGGGAATGCCGTGGGTAGGACCGGTAATTGAAACGCCCTTGAGACAGAATACAACCAGCATGCCCATGATGGCGTAAGGCAGAACCTTGCCCAGATATTCGACATATTTCGGAGTCTCGCGATTGCCGCCGAAGATCAGGAATGGAATAAACCTCAGGGCCTGAGTTACGGCAATCATGATGAGTATCATGATGATGAGGTAGCTGTTAGTCATTTTCGCCACCTCCCTCGTTGGTAATCCCCTTTTTCTTTCGCATGACAGTCAGCGCAACTGCGATGAGAATCATTGCAGGAATCAGGAAATTATCCGCACCGAAAACCAGTAGCATCAGGATAGACGCGAGCACGCCGGTAATTGCCGCCGTGTGGTCGCGAGTCTCAATCCACTGCTCCACAAAGATGGAAACGAACAATGCGGTTAATGCAAAATCAATACCCGCCGTATTGAAATGCAGGACCGATCCTGCCAGGCAGCCGATGGCTGTGCCGGTCGACCAGTAGATCCAGTCGAAGAAGGAAACCAGGAAGAAATAATTGTCCCTTTCTCCCTCCTCCATTTTATCCGTGTCAAGACTGTTGCTTACAAGAGCATAAGTCTCATCCGTAAGTGCGAAAATCAGGAAAGGCTTGCGACGTGCATTCTTGTACTTGTCAACCATGGAAATACCATAGAAGAGGTGGCGGGCATTTACAGCCAGGGTAGTCAGGGCCGTTGTCAGAAGAGATGCACCGCCTGTGAGCAGGCCGATGGCAACAAACTGCATCGAGCCCGCGAAAAGAAACAGGGAAAGTCCCAGAGCCCAGAGGATTCCGAAGCCCTTTACCTGCATGATAATGCCGTATCCGATACCCAGAACCAGGTAGCCTGTAAGAACCGGAATCGTCTTAATGAAGGCCCTTCTCAGGTCTTTTTTGGTGATTTTTGCCTTTGCATTAGCTTTCATGGATAGATTTTACCATTTATTTGCATTATTAGGCGAAAAAAGTTATTATATTATGGTAAAAAAGAGAAAAATGTGAGCCATTTAGCCGGCCCATTGACTCTTTATATATAAAGACAATAAGTAGATACTATTTTGTTGGCAAACCCGTCGAAAGGCGGCGACGCAAAGTAAGGTGTCTAAGCATTCCCGCAAAGGCGGGCCAATGTATGATCGACCGACTGCATCCCTGATGAGGTGCAGTCTTTTTTATTAAACAACGGTGAGAGAATAAATGTTAAAGAAAAAGTGGTTAGTTACAATTGTATGCGTTCTGATGATCTTCGCATTTGTGCCTCTTACATCGTTTGCTCTTGACAGCGATGAAGGAGAGACCAATGCCGAGGCCACTGTTCAGGTGAAAACAGAACAGAAGGCAGAAGTGACAGCAGAATCAGAAGAGCCTGTAGCTGAAGCGGATGAAGATGCTGTTTCAGAGGAGGCTGCTGATTCGAAGGAAGCGAAGGCAGCTCCGGCAGCAAGCCTTAATGCAGAGTCAGAAAGTGTTTCGGTTTCTGTTTTATCAAAGACTTACACTTACGACGGAACTGTTCACTATGGAGAGATTACTTCAGACATCATAGATGGAGCGACATACTATTACAGAGAAGGTAAAGAAGGTGAATGGATTAAATTCACACCAAGCGACTCAAACAAGAAGCTGCCAATAGGAGTTAAAAACTACAACCAGAACAAAAGCTGGTTTAAGTATCAGGTAAAGGTTGAGAAGAATGGCAAGTCAGCTACAGCAGATGGTCAGATAATAATCAAATATGTTGAACTGGCAGTTCAGCCACCTGCATACGGATATCCGAAGGATGTTACAATCAACGGACACAATGTTAACATCTGGTTCCAGGGCGAGAATGAACCGAACTGGAAGGACTACACAGTAATTGTCGGAAGCGATGAAGCTCTGGCAGTATACGAAAAAGAAGGATTAGGAATAGAATTTACTCTCACCAAGAATTACAACTCAAATGGATTCACCCTGATAAGTGCAGGTGATGCAGTTCAGGGAAACGGCAACTATCATGTATTCTACAGAGGCGGAGATATCAGAACGGCCACTACAGGCGGAACAACATTTGATATTTCCACTGAAGACATTACAAAGATGTATGATGGCAAGGCTGCAGAAATCAAGGTATCAACTGAAGCTGCAGGAACTACTACATACTACTACAGCACAGATAAGGAAAACTGGAGCACAGAGGCACCGGTATTAAAGAATGTAAGCGACAGCAAGACTGTATATATCAAGGCAAAGAACAAGAACTTCAAGGAAGAAAGCAAGATCGCTGAATGCAAAGTCAGCATCAGCAAGAGACAGATTGAAGTTACATCAGGAACACCGGATCCTAAGGTGTTCGACGGAACTCCACTGACAGACGGCACTCTTTCAATTAAGGGAGACGGATTTGCTGATGGAGAAGGTGCAGAAATCAAAGCAGCAGGTTCACAGACTGAGGCAGGAACAAGCGCCAATAAGATAGTAGTAACTTTTAACAACAATACTGATGCAGGTAATTACGATATAGTAATTAATGAAGGAAAACTTACAGTAACGGAAGCTAATGCTGCAGTTGTTCCAGGTGACGGCGGCAATGGAGTAGCTGCTGTTGCAGCAGCAGGCGTGGCAGCACAGCCGGGTTACGAGCTTACAGTAGTAGGCGAGGATCAGGTTCCACTGGCAGGCAATCTGCTTGACGGACACTGTTGTGTTCTTCACCTGTTCCTCATAATTCTGGCAGGATTAGTACTTCTGTACTACGCACGTGACATGAAGAAGCGTCAGGCAAGAATATTCGAACTGGAAGAGGAACTGAACGGTTACTTTGACGAATAATTTACAAAGCAGTAAAATATTAATAATAAAAATGCAAAAAGGAGCACAAATTGCCGCTCCTTTTTGTTTTAGCCGCTGACTTCATCTAGATAAATCGTTAAGATAGTAATGCGTTAAGAAAATAACACAAGCGCTTATTTATTTTTTATCATTATTATTGAAGTACTGTTTAATAGTGCAAGGAGGAATTAAGTTAAAGAAATTGTCTAATGGCTGCGTAGCATTAGTACAACGATTTCTGCCAGATCCTTTTATCTTCTGTATAATTCTTACGATTGTTGTATTCATCATCGCAATGCCTCTCACAAAACAGGGCCCTATCATGATGCCAGCCGGACTGGAACTGGGTGTAAAGCCAGCAATCTCAGGTATGGCTATTGCCTGGGGTGATGCATGGACTAACATGATTCAGCCGTTCTGGGCTCTGCCAGCACTTGGTATCGCAGGACTGTCAGCTAGAGGCATCATGGGTTACTGCCTCATCTGCCTGTTCCTCGTAGGAATAGTTGTTTGCGGCGGATTCGTAGTAGTAGGCCTAATCGGTATTTAATGACTGACCAAACTTAAAACTAAACGACAAAGCAGAGGGCTTCGGCCCTCTGCTTTTTTATTGCAAAGGCAAGAGCAAGGTATGTTATAATTAAGCACAAGCAGATTCTATATTTTGTGAGAAAAAGAGGTCCAAGAGGCCGGTAATATAGAATAAGACGCAATATGAAAAATTAATTCTATATTTTGATAGTAAAAACGCTTGAAAACAGAACGAGTATAGAATATCAAATTCGAATTCTATAATAGTGCTAAAATATAGCCCAAATAAAGACCGAATATAGAACACAAACTGAAAGGCAAAAGAAATTTCTATAATAATAAGAATCAAGACTATAATTTCAACGAAAATATAGAATTAAACGGGGAGGAATAAAAATGGCAGAGATTAAATGTCCGAATTGCGGCGAGGTTTTCCAGGTTGACGAGTCAGGCTATGCGCAGATTGTCAGCCAGGTTCGTGATGCTGAATTCACGAGAGAACTGAAGCAGCGCGAGGAAGCTCTCGTTGAGAGCAAGGCTGCAGAGATCAAACTGGCCCAGGCTGAGCAGGATAAAATCATCGCTCAGCGGGAGCAGGAAATTGAGAAGCTGAAGTCCCAGCTGGCCAACAGCGAAACTGAGAAGAAGCTGGCAGTAACTGAAGCGGTTCAGGAAAGAGAAAAAGAGCTGACCGAAAAGAGCGCAGAGATTACGAAGCTTCAGAGCGACCTGCAGCTGCAGAAGAGGGACAGCGAGCTCAATGAGCAGGAGCTTAAGAGCAAATATCAGGGGATGCTGGATCTCAAGGACGAACAGATAACTCAGCTCAAGGAATTCAAAGCTAAGCAGTCAACGAAGATGGTTGGAGAAAGTCTTGAGCAGCACTGCAATGACGAGTTTAATAAGATTAGAATGACCGCATTTCCAAATGCATATTTCGATAAGGATAACGACGCTAGATCCGGCAGCAAGGGAGATTTTATTTTCAGAGAGTCCGATGAGAGCGGAACCGAATTCATTTCAATAATGTTTGAGATGAAGAACGAGAGAGACG
>JAUNIQ010000004.1:0-39004 GCA_030535275.1 Bacillota bacterium
AGGGGAGCGTAAGGAGAATATGGAATGGACGAAAACAAAACAGAAGGAACAAATGGATATGAGCCAAATTTCATCTTCTGGGATGAAGAAGATAAAACAGCCGGCGCATCAGCAAGCTGGAGCGGCGGACAGGCAAGAGCAACTCATAAACACCAGCCTGACCCTAGCGATAAAGACCCGCGCAAAAGCTCTAAGAGCCATGAGCGCCGCCGCAGAGAACCTGGCAAACCGATAACTCTGACCAGGAAATCTCTGGCACTGCTCATAGTTGCATGCATGCTTATTTCATGTGTATTCGGAATGGGCGGTTCTCTTATTGCGGGTGGCATACTGAACGGATCTGATGATGATGCAGATGTCGTTGCCTCAGGGAGTATGGAAGCTGAGGGCTTCAGCCTTGAAAATGCTACCGGCAGCAATCTGACCGTCAAGGAAATCACTGACAGGGTTGAAAACAGCGTTGTTGAAATCAGAACCGAGCAGGCCGCCAGTGACGTCTGGCTGCAGGACTATGTAACCCAGGGAGCCGGAAGCGGTGTCATCATCAGCAAAGACGGTTACATAATGACCAACAACCATGTAATAGAAAACGCCAGCAAGGTTACCGTTACTACTGCCGATGGAAAAGAATATGATGCAACTCTCGTTGGAGCCGATTCAACAAACGACGTGGCTGTAATAAAGATAAAGGCAAACAACCTGATTCCGGTAACATTCGGAAACAGCGACCAGCTTGAAGCCGGTGATCTGGCCGTTGCCGTTGGCAACCCTCTGGGTGAACTTGGAGGAACAGTAACCGCAGGAATCATCAGCGCCACTGACAGAGAGCTGAGCATTAACGGAACTACCATGCATCTGCTCCAGACAGACAGTTCCATTAACCCGGGTAACTCGGGCGGAGGACTCTTCAATTCAGACGCACAGCTCATAGGTCTGGTTGTTGCCAAGTCATCGGGCTCCGATGTTGAGGGTCTTGGTTTTGCAATTCCTATTAATACTGCCGCCGATGTTGCCGCACAGCTCAAGGATAAGGGCTATGTCAGCGGACAGCCTTACTCGGGAATGACCTATACTGAAGGCAGCAGCGGATTTGACTCCTTCTTCGGAAGCAGCGGCGGAACGGTTTACATTTACTCAGTTGACAGCACCGAAGCTAAGATGGCCGGTTTCAAGGCCGGTGATGTGGTTTACGCCATTGACGGAAGAGAGATTACATCAATCGATGACGTTTCATCAATTATCACATCTCACAAAGTCGGTGATAAACTGACATATACAATTGTCCGTGACGGACAGACAATGGAACTCAAACTGAAACTTCAGGAAAAGACAAAGGAAGTTCAGCAAAGTCAACAATAAGCAAACACAAAAAAGCGCCTTGAGGCGCTTTTTTGTTGTATAATGAAACTGGAGGAAAGACCTATGGCATTTATAAACAGCAACACTTCTCCCGACTGGCTCGAAGGGCTTCTCGTAAGCCGAAAGGATCAGCCGGAGGATACGGTAATTGAAATAGAACTTCCCGATGGTTCAGACAGTGTACTAATCGGAGATGGCAGCCTGCCCGTAATGGCGGGTCCATGCACTCTGGAAACCAGAGAGCAGACTCTTGAAACCGCAATGGCAGTCAAGCATGCAGGTGCGGTTTTCTTCAGAGGCGGCGCCTTCAAATCGCGCACATCACCTTATGATTTCTCCGGGCTGAGAGATGAAGGCCTCAACCTTCTTTCGGAGGTAAAGAGGCTTCTTAACATGCCTGTAGTGTCAGAAATAGTAAATGCTGCACATCTTCCTCGCTTTGAAGATGTGGACATCATACAGGTTGGAGAAAGAAACATGAGAAACGCCGAGCTTCTGACCGAGCTCAGTCATATAGATAAACCGATTCTTCTTAAGCGAAGCCACTCGGCAACACTGAAGGAGCTTCTTTTAAGCGCCGAGTACCTTCTCTCGGGAGGAAACAAACAGGTCATCCTCTGTGAAAGAGGAATCAGGACTTTTGAACCCATGACCAGAAACACCATGGACATCTCTGCAATACCTCTTCTGAAGAAACTCACTCACCTTCCGGTAATTGCAGATCCGAGCCACGCAACCGGTCTTCCGCAGCTCATAAAGCCTATGTCGATGGCGGCAGCTGTTGCCGGAGCAGACGGCCTTATGATAGAGGTTCACACAAGCCCTGACGAAGCTCTCTGCGATGGTGGTCAGGCACTTGTTCCTGAAGAATTCACCGAACTCATGGCAGCCCTTAAGGGCATAAGTGATTTCAGATGAAAGAAATAGTAATTAAAACGTCAAAACAGTATAGCGCGCTTATTGAAGAAGGGCTTCTCGCAAAGGCAGGCCGGGAGCTTGCCCGAATCCACAATCCTTCAGAAGGCACCAAGCTCTGCCTTTTATGCGATTCAAATGTGTACAGACTCTACGGCAAAGGAGGCATGCCTCTATGCACATCTCTTCTGGAGGCGGGTTTCGACGTGTATGCATATGTCTTTGAGCCGGGAGAACAGAGCAAAAGTCTTGCTACTGTAGAAGATCTTACCGGCTTCCTGTCCGATAATGAATTTACCCGCAGTGACTGTATCGCAGCTCTTGGCGGCGGAATAACCGGAGACATTGCCGGCTTCGCAGCCTCTGTTTTCATGCGCGGAATATCATATGTTCAGATTCCGACAAGCCTTCTGGCTGCCGCAGATTCCTCGGTTGGCGGCAAGACAGGTGTCAATACCGATGCAGGCAAGAACATGCTGGGCACCTTCTGGCAGCCGGATCTCGTTCTCTTCGACCCGGAGACTCTGAACACCCTTCCTGAGGAGGAGCTGCTCAACGGTCTTGCTGAAATAATCAAGTGCGCATTCATAGCCGATGGCTCCATAATCGACGCAATCTCTGAAGGTCTCGCCGAGGCCGCTGCCAGAGCCATTGAAGTCAAAAGGGATATCATCGAAAAGGACGAAAGAGAAAAAGGTGAAAGGCGCCTTCTCAATCTTGGCCATACAATAGGCCACGCAATTGAGAAGTGCTCTGACTACAGCATCCCTCATGGCCTTGCTGTAATATCCGGAATGTATCTGATTTCTCTTGCTGCCGACAGCGAAGGCTGGAGCGATGAGCCTGTCGCTCATCTCATCAGGAAGGTTATGGATGCATTCTCTTATGAGCTTGTCACCGATTATTCAGCAGAAGAACTTGCTTCTGCCGCTCTGCACGACAAGAAGCGAAGCGGCGATGACATAACAATCGTTTATCCTGACAGACCCGGACACAGCACTTTGAAATCAATTCCTGCCGACCGGCTGGAGGAACTCATATCCTGTGGTCTGGAGAAAGGGAGATCTGAAAATGGAAATTAAATTCACTCCCCGCAAGCTGGAGGGAACAATTGACGCAATGCCTTCAAAGTCCCATGCCCACAGGCTGCTGATTGCGCAAAAGCTTTCACAGCTTCAGGGCTACGCTCAGGAAAAAGGCCTTGAAATACCTGCCTTTTCCGATGACATTGAAGCTACCATGAACTGCCTGGCTCAGCTGGATAAGCATACGCCTTATCTGCAGTGCGGAGAAAGCGGTTCAACTTTGCGTTTCCTGCTTCCTGTTGTAATGGCACTTAAAGACAGCGCCTGCTTCATGGGAACGGGAAGGCTTCCCGATCGCCCTATTTCCCCTCTCAAGGAAGAGATGGAGCTGCACGGCTGCAGTTTCAAAATGGGTTCGTACAAGAACGATGACAACTTCAAGGAAATCTGCTCCATTAAAGGCAGACTTGCTTCCGGAGAGTATGCTCTACCGGGAAACATCAGCTCCCAGTTCATTACCGGGCTGCTCTTTGCTCTGCCTCTGCTTGATGGAGAAAGCACTCTGACCATTACAACGAAGCTGGAATCTGCCGGCTATGTTGACATGACTCTCGATGTCCTCCACAGATTCGGACTCGAGATATATACGGAAACAACGGAAGATGGTTTCCTCATGTACCGAGTTCCGGGAAATCAGATATACATTGAACCTGAGCACCTGGCCCTTGAAGGCGACTGGTCCAATGCGGCCTTCTGGCTTGCCGCCGGTGTCCTCAGCGGAGATGTAACCGTATGCGGGCTGGACCTGAACTCCTGTCAGAGAGACAAGGAGATTCTGAACATACTTATTGAGATGGGTGCAACACCTGAAATTACAACCCGCCCTAACGGACTGTCGGACATTCGATCCTTTGCCTGCTGTCTGCAGGGTACTGAAATCGATGTTTCTCAGATTCCTGATCTGGCTCCCGTGCTGGCAGTCCTCATGTCTTCAGCAGAAGGCACCTCCATGATAAGTCATGGGGAGAGGCTGAGATTCAAGGAATCTAACCGCATGAAGAGCATCTACGCAATGCTTTCTGCTCTTGAAGCCGACATTTCATATGGGGGAGACAGGCTTTCGTTTACAGGCAAGGCCTTCCTGGAAGGCGGACATGCAGACAGCCGAAACGACCATCGCATCGCAATGGCTGCAGCTGTGGCGTCCTGCCTTTGCAGTGGAGATGTTTTCCTTGAAAACCCTATTGCCGTAACGAAATCCTATCCTGATTTTTATAACGATTTTATTGATCTTGGAGGAGAACTGGAATACCTGTGGAATCAAAATTCGGAGAAAAACTGAAGGTAACTGTTAAAGGCGGTTCTCACGAACCCTCTGTTAGCGTGTCTGTAAAGGGTCTTCCTGACAGCTTCGTTCCGGACATGGAGAAGCTTCAGGAGTTTCTGGACCGTCGTGCTCCCGGAAAAAGCGACCTGGTTTCCTCAAGGAAGGAGGATGATATTCCTCTGCGCCTTGACGACGGAACAGGTGGCGAAATGCTTTTCGAAATAAAGAACCGTGACGTCCACAGACTGGATTATGACGCCATCAGAAACATTCCTCGCCCGGGCCACGCCGACTATACGGCAAGACTCCGCTACGGCGATGATATTGACCTGTCCGGCGGCGGTCCGTTCAGCGGTCGCATGACCGCACCTCTTTGCATTGCCGGAGGACTGGCTCTCCAGGTCCTGGAGGAGCGTGGTATTAAAATTTCTGCCAGACTCGTGTCTGCCGGCGGAAGCAGCGATGTGGAAGCTTCAATAAGAGATGCCATGGAGTCGGGTGATTCCGTGGGCGGTCTTGTCGAATGTGTTGCAGAAGGCGTTCCCGGAGGAATAGGCGCCGCAATGTATGGCGGACTCGAAAGCAGACTGGCCCCGATTCTGTTCGGAATCCCCGCTGTCAAAGGCCTTGAGTTCGGAGCGGGCTTTGCCGCCGCTTCCATGCGGGGCTCCGAAAACAACGATGCATTTTACTGTGACGAAAAACCCGAGGAAGGACAGCTTCCTCTTCTTAAAACCAGAACCAATAACTGCGGCGGAATTCTTGGGGGCATAACTGACGGCATGCCTATTGTCTGCCGTGTTGCTTTCAAGCCTACGCCATCAATAGGCGTTCCTCAGGAATCCGTAGATCTGAGGACAGGTGAAAGCGCAGAGCTGATAATCACCGGTCGTCATGACCCGTGTGTTGCCGTGCGTGCTGTTCCGACAGTGGAAGCGGCTGTTGCTCTGGGACTGCTCGATGCCATCATGGTTGCAGAAGACTTTGACCACGTGGCCGAAAGCACCGAAGTTCAGAGCCTGTCACAGCTCCGAAGGAAAATGGATGAAACGGACGATGCGCTGCTCAGACTCTTTGAACGCAGAATGAGCATATCCGGGCAGATTGCCTCTGAAAAGAGAGCTTCCGGGCTCCCTGTTGAAAGCCCTGAAAGAGAGGCTGAAATCCTTGAAGACATTTCAGCCAAAGCCGCGCCTGCCTTTGCACCATATGCTGCCGAGCTGTTCAGGGAGCTCTTCGGCATGAGCAAGGACTACCAGAGAAACTTCATGGACAAAGAAATCTACGGGCTCATCGGCCATCCTCTGCCTCACAGCTTCTCAAAGCAGGTCCACGAGGCTCTCGGCGAGTACAGCTTCAGTCTCTTTGATCTGACCCCTGAAGAGATGAGGGCTTTCGTAAGCGCCCGCGCTTTTAACGGTCTGTTGGTTACCAGGCCATACAAGCAGGACGTGATTCCGATGTGCGACCACCTTACATCTCTTGCAAAAGCAATAGGCGCCGTTAACACGCTCTACTTCCATGAGGGATGGCTTGTTGGCCACAATACGGACTACGACGGCTTCCTCTATACGGCGCAGCGAAGCGGCATTGATTTCAATGGTAAAATCGTTCTCATTCTGGGAACCGGCGGCACATCAAGGACAGTCTACAAGGCCTGCGTTGACAAGGGCGCAGTTGCGGTTCTCTTCGCCTCAAGATCTGCAGGCGACGGGAAACGTGTCTTCAATTATGATAATCTTTCTGCCATTGCCGGACAGATTGAGATAATAGTAAATACAACTCCTGTAGGGACCTATCCGGAAAATCTGGAATCTGTAATTTCCCTTAAGGACTTCCCTAGATGCGAGGCGGTTGTTGATGTTGTATATAACCCGTTCAGAACAGCGCTTCTTCTTGAAGCCGAATCGCTGGGCCTTCTGACAGCCAACGGCATGCCTATGATCGTTGCGCAGGCAATGGCCGCTGCAGGAAGATTTCTCGGCAAGCCGGGCGACTACATGGAAAAAACCGAGGAGATTCTGAAGCATCTGGAGGGCAGCATGGGCAATACCGTTCTCATTGGAATGCCGGGATGCGGAAAGACCACCGCAGGTGAAAAGCTTGCGAAGCTGACGGGAAGGAAGTTTGTCGATCTTGACGAGGAAATAGTCAGGGAAACCGGCATGAGCATTCCTGAACTCTTCGACGAATTCGGCGAAACCTTCTTCAGAAAGGTTGAAACAATGGTTGCCCGCAAGGCAGGTGCCGAGCACGGCCAGATTATTGCCACAGGCGGCGGCATTGTTCTGAGCGATGAAAACTACAGGGCCCTGAAACAGAACGGAACCTTCATCTGGCTGACAAGACCTGTCGACCAGCTTCCGACAGAGGGACGCCCTCTTTCGAGCAACCTGTCCGTTATCGAAAAGATGGCAGGCGAACGATACGAGCTCTACAGAAAATGGGCTGACTTCATTATCAGCAGTGACGAATTCATGAATTATTAATCAGGAGATTCGACCAGGAGATTTAATTAGGAGATTAAAATGAGCAAAGAAAATTTCAAGTTCAGTTGCGTTGACTGCAAGGTCTGCAGCTGCGAAGAAGACGACGGCATATATCCGGATTTCTGTCCTACGGCTGCCCTGATGGACGGTGAAATGGAAAGTTCAATATTTGACGAGGCGGTGAACCTCTACGTTGACGACGATGAAATCAACAGGGTTACTGTTGCTGCGGCGGAGGTTGAACTGGAAAACTACTGCAAGATGACCCGCGTGGAGGAGATTGCCGAATTCGCCAGAAAAATCGGTGCGAAAAAGCTGGGCATCGCAACCTGCATAGGTCTCATAAAGGAGTCGGCTGCTGCTGCGAAAATCTTCCGCAACAGGGGCTTCGAGGTTTACGGTGTCTGCTGCAAGGTCGGCGCCGTTCCTAAAATTGCCGTTGGCCTTGACATGACTCACGAAACTCTCGGCAAGAACATGTGCAACCCGATTCTCCAGGCCAAGCTTCTGAACGAAGAAAAAACCGACCTGAATATTGTGGTCGGTCTTTGTGTTGGTCATGATTCTCTTTTCTACAGATATTCTGACGCCCTTTGCACCACCCTTGTAACCAAGGACCGCGTGCTGGGTCACAACCCTGTAGCAGCTCTGTATCAGACTGATTCCTATTACAAGAAGCTGCTTTAGTTTGTCAGCTCTCTTGCCACTTCCGAGTACTTCTCACTCAGCTTGGCAAACCATTTCTCATAAGTGTTCTCGTCATCTTCCGTGCTTTCGAGCATGGCATCTTTCATTTTTTCTTTACCCTCTTCGAAGATCTTGTCCAGATCATCCATTTTGCCATTGTCGCTCTTTTCAAGCTCATCCATCTTTGCCGCGTAATCGTTGTAAATCTGATGATATACAGAGATTGATTCTTCCTCATCCTCCTGCTGATCAGCTGCAACCGTAGTGATTTCTACAGTTTCTTCCGTTGATCCGTTGTTATTTCCACAGGCGCAGAAGCAAAAGCACATCGCTGCAGCCATCAGTATCGCTAAGATTTTTTTCTTCATAATTATCACCCATCTTCTTTCAAATTCGTCTGCCATTATATCATCTGTGCTATAATAATGCAAAAGCAATAATAAGCATGGAGGTATTATTATGGCAGAACTTATTTCGAGAGAAAAAGCCCTTGAGCTATTGAAGGAACACAACAAGGAAGCCTTTCACATTCAGCACGCACTGACTGTCGAAGGAGTAATGAGATGGTTCGCTAAAGAACTGGGTTACGGAGACGAAGAAGAATACTGGGGTCTGGTTGGGCTCCTGCATGATATAGACTTTGAAGAATACCCTGAGCAGCACTGCATTAAGGCCCCTGAACTTCTGGCGCCTGCCGGTGTCGGTGAAGACATGATCAGATCAATATGCAGCCACGGCTACGGCCTTTGCGCTGACATCAAGCCTGAACACCAGATGGAAAAGGTTCTCTACGCCTGCGATGAACTGACCGGCATCATTGGAGCTGCGGCTCTCATGCGTCCTTCAAAATCCGTACAGGACATGGAACTGAAATCCCTTAAGAAAAAATACAAGAGCCCGAGCTTCGCTGCAGGCTGCTCGCGTGAGGTAATCGGCAACGGTGCAGAAATGCTCGGCTGGGAACTTCCGGAACTTCAGCAGAAAACTCTGGATGCAATGAAGGCCTGTGAGGCAGACATTGCTGCGGAGATGGAAAAGCTGTAACTTATTCTTCTATTGTTACTTCAGGATCTGTGGCTGTTGCCAGGTGCTTTGATACCCTGCCGCCCAGGTCCTTTTCAATTATGCTCTTCAGTTCTTCAAGTGCTGCTTCCATGTTCTCGGCACTCTCTTCATTGTGGGCTTCAATAATCATGAAGGCATTTACCGTATCTTCAGTGAGCATTGTTCTCTCCGCTTCACGCCAGTTCCAGCAGCGGCAGATTGCACCGAAGTCATCCTTGTAAACAACTTCCCCTTCACTTGGCGGTTCACTTTTGCCTTCGCTTCCGTATGTTACGAAATCCTCCCCGCCTTCTGCCAGAGTCAGGCGAACATTTCCTTCGAACTTATCGATGTTTTCCCCGCCAATTGGGACTCCATATTTCAGAGATATTCCATTATATATGTCTACCAGCGGAATGATGCTTCCGATCTGATTGCCCTTGGCAACTCTCTTAAGCAGCGCTTCAATTGAACAGCGTGCGCCCTTCTTTGTCTTGAACTTGTAGAAGGCATCACGCCATCCGCGAATTACAGGGTTGGCTGTCAGCTCCGGATTTTCAGTATATTTCTTTGAAATCTCCTCGCACTCTCTGAGCCACGGCTCATATTTTCCTTCTTCTTTTATGTGATTATCAATTCCTCTGCAGACGAGAATTCCGATCTGTGCCTCAGGAAAAATCTCGAGGAAATCCGCTTCCATTATGAATTTTTTCATGTCTTTTTTCTCCTTGTTTTTTATGACCTCATTATAACATAAAGTCGGCAAGATAGTGCCTGCTTTGCCCTTGATTTTCAGGGCGCAAAGTACTATCATAACTCCTTGGGTAAAGGAGGTGTTACTATGAGCGTCAAGAACCTGAAGGCTTCTTGGAAGGCTTATGTGCACGACTACGCATTCATGCACGAACGTTATTTCAGATATTTATAAGAAATGCGTAGAAAAAAATAATGTTTTTTCCCTGGCGGATCCTTCGGATCCGCCCTTTTTTTATTTTGCTTTATTGCCGGGTCGGTTTGGAGGCTACAATGGGAGAAGTCAGGCTCCTTGTCAGCCTGACTTCTCATCACAAATGATTTGGCACCCCCACCCAGAATCGAACTGAGAACTAATCTTTAGGAGAGATTTGTTATATCCATTTAACTATGAGGGCCTGTTCAGTTTTGCTGGCGCTAACGCCTTTCATATATTAACATAGAGGCAGGATATTTATCAAGATTTCAGGAGGATAAAATGCAGGGATACAATTGCATCATCATATATAATGCAAAGGCAGACAAGGCACTTTTCTGCAAACGCCTGAGCGATCCATATGAGGGCAAATACAATCTGGTCGGCGGCAAAATCAATCCGGGCGAGGATGGTTTCACGGCAGCATACCGCGAGCTTCTTGAGGAAACCGGTATAGGCGAAAAGGATGTAGAGCTTACCCACATGATGGATTTCAAGTACTACAACCAGGACTGCTACGTTGAAGTCTATGTGGGAAAGCTTGCAGCTGATGTCAATCTGATTCAGGAAAAGCACCCTCTGTGCTGGCTGGATCTCGATGAAGATTTCTTTGACCAGGAGCGCTTCGCAGGTGAAGGCAACATCGGTCACATGTTCGAGCAGGTCAAACAGTTCGGTCCCGGTTCGGCGCCTAAGGGAGAACCTTATACCATTCTCTGCTACGGCGACTCCAATACATACGGCTACAACCCGATGACGCAGAAACGGCACGGAATAAATAATCGATGGCCAATGGTGCTGCAGAAGCTTCTCGGTGACGAATACCGTGTCATCGAAGAAGGCTGCAACGGTCGAACCGCATATAATATAGTAGAAAACAATCCGTGGAAGACGGGTGACTATGGAATGAAGGCACTCCTCAACAGCCATAAACCTGTAGACCTTATCATATTCATGCTGGGAAGCAACGACCTGAAGACTCTATATGACAGCAGACCTCAGGACATTGCCGAGGCCATGGCTGCCATGCTGAGGGAGGCTGCGCAGTTCATGCTTGATCAGCAGGAATTCGTTCCCGATTTACTGCTCATCAGCCCGCCGGAAATCGATGAGCGAATCGGAGATTCCTTCTTCGGAGATGAGTTCGATGCATCCTCGGCAGAAAGGTCAAGGCAGATGGCTGATGCCCTGCGAAAAACTGCCGCGGATTTCAGCTTTGAAGGCAGGACCTGCCACTTCCTTGACGCCGCCCGCTACGCAAGTCCTTCAGCTCATGACTGCCTGCATCTTGAAGCAGATCAGCACGGGGCTCTGGCAAGGGCAATTCACGAAAAAATATTAAAAGATATTAAGAAATCTGGACTATTATAGTCCAGATTGTTTTTTTGATGTTTTTTTGCTTAAGCACTGTACAAGATATTGTAGTGGATGTATAATCAGCCTACACGAAAACTCAATATGTTGAACAACCTATATCTCAATGTAGGATTAAATACGGGAGGAATTGATATGTCATTAGTAATTACAGGAAACGCAGATCCTAAGGAAGCACAGGCTTACGTAGATTATCTTGAAAACAAATTCAACAGAACGCTGACCAAGCTGGACGTAAACATCGATGGCGAGTTCGCTGATCTTTCCTATGAACTGGAGCACGTACCTTTTGAAAGAATCAGAAGAATCACTGGTTACCTTGTTGGTACAATGGATCACTGGAATGATGCCAAGTCGGCCGAAGAAAGAGACAGAGTAAAACATTCAGTTGCATCATCTGAAGAAATGGAAACTCTCTCATAAGACGGTCTTTTACAAGAGAATTTAAAGTGCTATAATAAATGCGTGAAACAACAATGTTTCACGCATTTATTTATTAATAATATCATGAAAGGATTAGCATAAAATGATTAAGGAAGCAATGAGAGCCGCATGGGCAGAAATTAATGTTTCAAATCTGGATTACAATATCAAACAGATCAGACAGAAGGTTGGACCGGATAAGAAGATTACCGGAATAATCAAGGCTGACGGTTATGGCCACGGCTCAGTAAAATGTGCTCAGGTTCTTAGAGCAAACGGCGTCGACTCATTTGGAGTTGCAACACTTTCTGAAGCAATCAAGCTCAGAAAGGCCGGCTTCCAGGTTGAACAGATTCTGATTCTGGGACTTACTCCGGAACCATATGCCGACGTTCTCGTAGAATATGACCTGACACCTGTTGTCTGCAGCTTCAAGAATGCAGAGGCAATCAATAACGCAGCAAGAAAAGCCGGCAGATCTCTGGACTGCTACATTGCAGTCGACACAGGAATGGGAAGAATCGGCTACAACCCGGAAGACCCCGCTTCAGTTGAAGACGTTAAGATGATCAATGGTCTTTCAAACCTGCGTCTCATTGGCCTCTTCTCACACTTTGCAACTGCAGACGCCGCTGACAAGAATTACGCACTGCTTCAGGAAAACAGATACAATGCATTTTACAAGGCTCTTGTAAAGGCAGACATCGTTCTGCCGATGAGAGCACTTTCAAACAGCGCCGCTATCATGGAAATTCCTTCAGCACACTTCAACCAGGTTCGTCCGGGAATCATCCTTTACGGACTGTATCCTTCAGACGAGGTTGACAGAAGCCAGCTGGATCTGAAGCCTGTAATGAGCGTAAAAGCAAATATCGTTCATCTGAAGAAGGTTCCTGCAGGAACATCAATCAGCTACGGCCGCAAGTGGACTGCACAGAGTGACAGCCTTATTGCAACAATCCCTCTCGGATATGCAGACGGCTATCCTCGTCCATTCTCTGCAAAGGCAGAAGTTATCGTTAACGGAGTCAAGGCTCCAATCACCGGCAACATCTGCATGGACCAGTGCATGATCGATGTAACTCACGTTCCTTACGTTCGCCTCGGTGACGAAGTAACTGTAATGGGAAAAGACGGACTTGCAGAAATCTCTGCTGATGACATTGCAGAAGCAACGGGTACAATCAACTACGAAATCGCCTGTGCTTTCGGCCAGAGACTTCCAAAGGTTTACGTATATTAGGCACAACAAAAGCGGCTCAAATGAGCCGCTTTTTTTATTGCCTTTGCATCCTAAAATCTGCTGTGTTCGCCGAAGCCCGTCTTGTATCCCAGCTTCTTCATGTCTTCGTCGAGAATGTCGTAACCCATCTGGTAGGCTTCAAGGTTTGGACCTGCGATACTTGCGTTGAAGTTCTTCTTGATTTCTTCTTCAACTGCCGGTGAATGAATCTTAGGCATGAGTCTTGTCAGTGCGCCAAGGGCAATGATATTTACAACGAAGGGCTTGCCCATGTCTTCTGCTCTCTGGGTTGCCTGGATTCTGTAGACGCCCGGTCTATCTGATTCAACCAGAGTGCTGTTGATGAGAACGATTGCATCGTCTTTAACCGTATCGATGTATTTATCGTAACCAACCTGATTGAGCGCAACGAATACGTCGGCTTCTTCAACCTTCATGTAGTCGATTTCTTCATCGGAAATAACGACCTCTGCCTTGCATGCTCCCCCTCTTGCTTCAGGTCCGTAGCTCTGTGTCTGTGCGATGTTGTAGCTTTCGCCCAGTCCGTATGCTTTTGAAAGAAGTACTGATGCCAGGATTACTCCCTGTCCGCCTGATCCTGCGAATCTTACATTAAGTCTCATTGCTTATTTTTCTCCTTCCGTATCTACATCGATGGCTCCGTCCGGGCAGAGTCTTTCACACATTCTGCAGCCTACGCATTCCTCAGCCTTTTCAACTGCCGGCATGTTTGTTCCATATGTATTTCTTTTCTTTGATTTTACGAATATTCCTTTCGGACATACTGTAAGGCAGATGTTACAGCCTTTGCAGCATTTTTCGTCAACTGTTATGTTTGCCATTTTTTAACCTCTTTTCAAACGGTCTCCTATCTAATTCCGCATTCAGCCAGCTTTGCTTCAACCTTTTCCAGATATTCCGGAGCTTCCGGATCGTTTCTGAATACACCGATTGGAAGCATTCCTTCAATTGCACTGGTGCTTCTTGCTCCTGCCGGGTCAACTTCACCGGGCTTTGTCATGTAAGTGAGCTTCTTGTACAGCTCCATGATCTTTGCCGGATCCTTTTCGCCCCAGACATTTTTTCCTGCCTGTACAGGGCACTGTGAAAGGACTTCGATGAATGCGAATCCCTTGTGGTTCATTCCCTCTGCTATTGACTTGGCAAGCTGTACCGGATGGGCAGTTGTCCATCTTGCAACATAGCTTGCTCCCAGCGTCATTACCAGACCGCAGGCGTTCATCGGCATGTCAATGCATCCGAATGGTGATGTCTTTGTCTTTGCTTCAAGCGGAGTAGTTGGGGATTTCTGTCCGCCGGTCATTCCGTAGATATTGTTGTTTACCATTACAACTGTAAGGTCGATGTTTCTTGCTGCTGCGTGGAGCAGATGATTTCCGCCGATTGCAACACAGTCTCCGTCGCCTGTGAAGACCATGATCTTCTTGTCAGGCTGTGCGAGCTTGAGCCCTTCTGCGAAAGGCAGTGCTCTGCCGTGCATTGTATGAATTACGTCCAGCTGGAGATAACATGGAATCCATGATGAACAGCCTATTCCTGATACACATGCCGTTTCTTCCTTGCAGCCGTTCATTTCTATTGCTTCCATTGCAGCTCTCTGGATGATTCCGTTACCGCATCCCGGGCAGAACAGAGTTGGAAGTGATTCTTTCTTAATGTATTTCTCATATAATTTGTTCATTATTTCACCTCCTCATCAAGACCTTCAACCTCGAGAATCTTGTCGAGAATTTCTGTTGGAGTATGTATGTCTCCGCCGCACTTTGACATCGGGATAACCTTCTTGTCCTTAAGTGCTCTCTCAACTTCTCTGGAATATTTACCGATATTCATTTCAGGTACGATTACAGTTTCAACATGCTTTGTTGCCTGCTTCAGCAGCTCTTCCGGGAACGGCCATACAGTATTGATCTTAACGAGGCCCACCTTCAGATGACCGTAATCTGAGCTCAGTGTTTCAGAAACTCCGCGCTTGAAGAAGTCCTTGAAAATCTTTGCCTTTGACATGAATCTGTCGTCCTTGATTCCGCGGGCGTGCTTAACCGCATTGAGTGATGGTCTTGCAACTGATCCGTAGGCTACGATTGCAACATCTGCATCCTCCATGCAGTAAGTGTCTATGCTTGCGATTGAATCTATATTGTCCTGAATCTTCTTGTTAATGTTGTAGATGAAGTCTCCGCTCTTTGATGCAATGTGGCCGATTCTTCTGCCCTGATCATCGTGGAGCTGACCTTCAACTGTGCTGTTTGCACCCTTGAAGAAATCTTCCTGAGGAGAAACAACGTACTGATGCTTTTCGCTCTTGATAACCTTGCTGCCGTCTCTGATGACGATCTTCTCTCTCATGTGGCCGACTACTTCGTCTGCCAGAAGAATAACCGGTGTACGGAACTGTTCAGCAAGTTCAAATGCTCTTATTGTGAAATCGTACATCTCCTGAACAGATGACGGTGAAAGCACGATGATTTCGTAGTCGCCGTGGCTTCCGTATCTTGCCTGGTAGATGTCCTGCTGTGATGAGAGTGTAGGCTGTCCTGTTGACGGGCCGCCTCTCTGAACGTTTACAATTACTATAGGTGTTTCTGTTACAGCTGCAAAACCAATAGCCTCCTGCATGAGTGTATATCCCGGACCTGATGTGGCAGTCATTGCCTTGCTGCCTCCCCATCTTGCTCCGATGATTGCACATGCTGAGCCGATTTCGTCTTCCATCTGAATAAAAGCGCCCCCCGCCTTCTGCATTTCACCTGACATAAGTTCAATAATCTCCGTTGAAGGAGTTATCGGATATCCGGCGAAGAATCTGCATCCGGCATAGAGCGCGCCCTGTGCGCAGGCTTCGTTACCCTGCAATACTACTTCGTTTAGTTTGTCGGTTTTACCGTCCATTTTTCTGCCTCTTTTTTGACCTATCTTCTTAAATTTATGTGTGTTTTTGCCCCTTAAAAGGGCTCTTTTTGAGAGGGTTCAAACTAACCCTTTCAAGTACACATACTAACATTGTATACGATTCACTTCAACAGTAAATTGTTGATTTTTCAATGTTTTTTGATGTTCTATCTTCGGACATTGTATTATTGTATACAATTTTATCACGCTAAAACGCTGTCTTGTTTTTGCGTTAAAAAGGCACTAAAAAAGCGACAGAAAGAATTTATTTCAATTCCAGTTTACTCTCACAATAAATGCATCTGTAGGTGCCCTTTTCTCTGTCGGTCAGGCGGAATCTGTGAGGCAGTTCCTGCTCTACCGTTGTTATGCAACGAGGGTTCCTGCACTTGACGAAGCCTTCGATTTCCTCGGGCATGTCGATGTGTGTTCTCTTGGCCAGCTGACCGTCCTGTATGTAGTTTACCGTTATGTTAGGATCCACGAATCCGATTGCATCGATATTGATGTCAATCATCTGATCGATTTTGATTATATCTTTCTTTCCATATTTCACGCTGTCCGCATTCTTGATGAGCGCCACCTGACAGTCGAGTCTGTCCAGCCCGAGTATTTCATAAAGCTTCATGCCGTGGCCGGCTTTTATGTGATCTAGAACCAGTCCGTTTTCAATCTTTCCTATAATCATGTCCTTTGCTCCTTTCTCTAATTGGCCTCTTCCAGTAATTTGAGTATAAGTGCCATCCTGATGAACTTGCCGTTTCGAACCTGCTCGAAATATCTGGCTCTCGGATCGTCATCTACGGCAACCGAAATTTCATTTACTCTTGGCAGTGGGTGCAGAATCGCCAGGTCTGCCTTTGCATTATCCAGCTTGTCCGGAGTCAATATGTAGCTGTCTTTAAGTCTCAGGTAATCCTGCTCGTTGAAGAAGCGTTCTCTCTGGACTCTTGTCATGTAGAGGATGTCCAGCTGCGGCATTGCGCTTTCAAGATCCCTTGTCTCTACGAAATCTATGCCTTTCTTTATGAGCACTTCCTGCTTGAGGTATTCCGGTATCTTGAGTTCTTCAGGTGATATGAGAACGAATTTCACATTTTCATATCTGGACATTGCTGTAATCAGCGAGTGCACCGTGCGGCCGAACTTCAAATCCCCGCAAAGTCCGACAGTCATGTTGTTCAGTCTGCCTTTTTCTCTGCTGATTGTGAGCAGGTCTGTCAGTGTCTGCGTCGGGTGATTGTGTCCTCCGTCCCCTGCGTTGATTACAGGGACCGTGGACTTGACGCTTGCCACGACCGGCGCACCTTCTTTAGGATGTCTCATTGCGATGATGTCCGCATAGGCTCCCACGGTTCTGATTGTGTCAGCTACGCTTTCGCCCTTGGCTGCCGATGAACTCTGTGCCTCCGAAAAGCCCAGCACATTTCCTCCCAGCTCATACATTGCCGCTTCAAAGCTGAGGCGGGTTCTTGTGGATGG
Organism: Bacillota bacterium; assembly: GCA_030535275.1. Classification (GTDB taxonomy): domain Bacteria; phylum Bacillota; class Clostridia; order Peptostreptococcales; family Anaerovoracaceae; genus Lentihominibacter. The sequence goes on from JAUNIQ010000004.1 coordinate 17,231, forward strand.
TTCGAAGAACAGGGTTGCCAGCTTTCTGCCTTTGCACTTCTCACAGTAGTCCGCCGGCTTTTCGATAATGTCCTTTGCCACAGCTATCATCTCGTCTATTTCATTAACCGATAAATCCATAATGTCTATTAAATGTCTCATGCTACCTCCCGTTTTCTTCTATGAACTTCATTAACTGTCTGTATCCTTCTGTATCTACAAGGCCTCTGTCCAGGGCCATCTCTGCCGCCGTGTCAAAATCTGAAAGGCTTACATTTTTCACTCCGGCCTCTTCCAGTCTGCGCAGGCCCTTCTCCATTCCGTAGGTGAAGATGCTTACAATTCCCAGAACCTCTGCGTCCGCTTCGCGCAAAACCTCTACAGTCTGTATTGCACTTCCTGCCGTGGAGATGAGGTCTTCGACCACAACCACCTTCTGTCCTTTTTCAAGACGACCTTCTATCTGGTTGTTTCTGCCATGGTCCTTGCTTGAGCTTCTCACGTAGCCCATTGGAAGGTCCATGATGTGAGCCGCAATTGCCGCATGGGCGATGCCTGCCGTGCTGGTTCCGAAAAGCGCCTCGGCTTCCGGATATTCGCTTCTGACCGTATCAGCCATTGCCTGCTCGACCTCATTTCGGGCTGCCGGCGCCGTCAGTATGAGTCTGTTGTCACAATAGACCGGGCTCTTGATTCCGCTGGCCCATGTGAATGGCTCCTCCGGTCTGAAAAACACCGCTCCGATATCCAGCAGATGTCCTGCTATTTTCTTCTTCATCCTATGAACTCCTCTCTGCATTTCCTGTATGCTTCCAGCGGATTGTCCGCTACCGTTATGCTTCTTCCAACCACTATGTAATCCGAACCAAACTCTTTGGCCTGTTTCGGTGTAGTTATTCTCTTCTGGTCGCCTGCCGCGTCTCCCGCCAGTCTTATTCCCGGGGTAACCGTCAGGAAATCACTTCCGCATGCTTTATGTATTATCGCCGCTTCAAGAGGCGAGCATACCACTCCGGAAAGGCCCGCCGCCCTGCAGTTTCTGCCGTATTCTCTGACAACATCTTCAAGTGGCCTGTCTATGAGAATCTCTTCTCTCATGACTTCTTCCGATGTTGAGGTGAGCTGTGTTACTCCCAGAAGAGTTCCTCTGAAATTTTTTGCAGCCGCCTGCATCATTGCCTTTGCGCCTGCCGCGTGCACGTTGCACATGTCTACGTCCAGGCCGTCGAGAAGCTTCATTGCCCTACCTACGGTGTTCGGTATGTCGTGAAGCTTCAGGTCCAGAAATATGCTGTGACCTCTGTCCTTCAGCAGCTGCACTATTGCCGGCCCCTCTGCGTAGAACAGCTCCATGCCTATTTTCAGATAAGGTCTTTCGTCCTCCAGCTTTTCGAGAAAGCTCAGGGTCTCTTTCGCGTTTGAAAAATCACATGCTATGATTACGTCTTTTCCCATCAGTGTGCACCTCCTGTTATATCACTCAGTTTTTCAATTCCGTATTTCTTCATTGTCTCCGGCAGGGCTTCTATTATGTCCCTGCAGGCATAAGGGTTCACCAGATTTGCCGAGCCCACCTGAACGGCTGTGGCTCCGGCCAGCATCATTTCCAGCACGTCCTCCGCGCTGCTGACTCCCCCGCAACCGATAATCGGTATGCCGACCTTCTCGTAAACCTGATATACCATGCGCAGGGCAACCGGCATTACAGCCGGGTCGGAGAAGCCTCCGATTTTATTTGCTATAACCGGCTTGCCGGTTTTCAGATCTATTCGCATTCCCCGGAGCGTGTTTATCAGGGTGAGACCGTCTGCGCCCGCATCTTCACATGCAAAGGCAATCTCAGCTATGTCTGTAACGTTTGGTGAAAGCTTCACTATGAGAGGCCTGCATCCGCCTGAAGATTTCTGTTCGTCCAGGGCTTTTCGTACAGCGCCTACGACCTCTGACGCCTGCTTCGAGTCAGTTCCGAATGCCATGCCGCCATTGTGCACATTCGGGCATGAAATGTTCAGCTCAATCCAGCCTACCTGAGCCTGCTCCGCAAGCCTGGTCGAAACGCTTACATACTCCTCTATGCTGAAGCCGCTCACGTTTGCCATGACCGGCTTGCTGAACACCTGTGCCAGAGCCGGCAGTTCTTCTGCGATTACCCTGTCCACGCCGGGGTTCTGAAGTCCGACCGAATTAATCAGCCCCTCTCTGCACTCAGCAATCCTTGGCGTCGGATTTCCGAAGCGCGCCTCGGCTGTGGTTCCCTTGAAGGAAAAGCTTCCCAGCATGTTTATATCATAGAGCTCTGCAAATTCCCTTCCGTATCCGAATGTTCCGCTTGCCGGGATCACCGGATTGTCCAGTTCAATTCCGCAGAGATTAATCTTCGTATCTACCATATGATTTCGCTCCTTTCCAGAACGGGGCCGTCCTTGCATATTCTCTTGCTTCCGTATTTAGTCTCACAGGAGCATCCCATGCATGCGCCGAAGCCGCAGCCCATTCTCTCCTCAAAGCTGAACCAGCCGGGCAGGTCTGCCTTTGCATTGCTGTCAATGGCCCTGAGCATTCCCTCCGGTCCGCAGGCAAAAAAAGAGGTGTATTCAAGATCCGACAGCAGGTCCGTCACGAATCCTTTAACACCATAACTTCCATCTTCTGTGGCAACAGCCACATCAATATTCATTTCTCTGAATCTTTCAATGTAGAACATTTCACTAGCAGTTCTGAAGCCGAGAACTACTGTCGGCACTAGGCCCTCGCTGACAAGCCTCCTGCAAAGGCAATACATAGGAGGCACTCCAGCCCCTCCGCCGATGAGCACAGGTCTTTCTCCAATGTTTCCGTCTTCCGTATTGTATCCGTTGCCGAGAGGAAGGAGAATGTCAAGCAATGCCCCCTCCTGAAGGGTGCTCATGGCTTCCGTGCCTCTTCCAACGGTCTTGTAGATAATTGTTATTGTATCTTCGCTCCAGTCACAGATTGAAAGCGGTCTTCTGAGATAGCATCCTTCGAGACTGATGTTCATGAACTGACCCGGTCTGAAACCGTCAGTCAGACCTGCCGGAGCTTCAAGAATCATTTCAAATGTTCTGTCCGCAAGCTGAACGTTGCTCTTCACTTTTAATTCTGTCTTATTCAAATCTGTAAACCTCCTTTCCTTCTGCATATGTTGCCAGGCATCTTCCCTGCACCTTCCATCCTTCGAAAGGTGTGCTCCTGCCTTTGCTTATGAATTCATCTGTTTCTATTTCGTATTCCTCGTCGAGCCTCCACAGAGACCATGCATCTTCCTGCTTCATGCCGAAGCGTTCCTCTGCTGCGCTGCTCATCATTTCCACCAGGCGCTCCAGCGTAATGATTCCCTCTCTGACCAGCTTCGTGTAAAGCACCGGGAAGGCTGTTTCAAGTCCGACTATCCCGTAGGCGCAATCCTCGAAGCTTCCGCTCTTTTCCGATTCCGCATGTGGCGCATGATCTGTTGCAATCATGTCTATTGTTCCGTCTGCTACCGCTTCCAGAAGAGACTGTCTGTCCTCCTCGAATTTTATCGGCGGGTTCATCTTGAATCTTCCCGGGCAGGAGTCCTCTGCTCTTGCGAGCTCAACATCGTCTCTCGTCAGAGTCAGATAGTGAGGTGCCGTTTCGCAGCTTACGTCGAGGCCTTCCGCCTTGGCTGCCCTTATGAGCTTTACCGATTCCCTTGTTGAAATGTGACAGGCGTGATAGGCGCATCCCGTTTCGCGAACCAGCTCCAGGTCCCTCTCCAGCTGCTTCCATTCCGCCTCATTTGAGTCCTTCGGGTATCTTTCATCCTCGCAGTGGGCAACTATTATTTTCCCCAGGGCTTTTGCTCTTGTCATGGCCTGCCTCATGAGTTCATCTGACATTACTCCGAATCCGTCATCGGTAAAAGCGATAACATGAGGGGCCAGCTCTTCAAGCTCAGCCAGCTCTTCTCCGCGCTGACCTCTCGTAATCGCTCCGTAAGGATGAACCCTGATAATTGCGTCTTTTCTGATTGCCTCCAGCTGAGGCTTCAGGCCTTCCATGCTGTCCGGACATGGGTTCAGGTTCGGCATTGAGCATATGGATGTGAATCCGCCCGCCGCAGCTGCCTCCGTGCCGGTTCTGATTGTTTCCTTATATAAAAAACCCGGCTCTCTGAGATGAACATGTACATCTGCGAAACCGGGTAAAATATAACAATTATTAAATTCATCAAATGGGAAATCCGCTGGAAAAGCAGTTACCGGCGGAGTGGAAACACCTCCGCCATATACAGCAATTCTTCCCTTTTCAATTCTCCCAATTGTCTTTGCCACTTTATTTCCTCCAGGCATTTTTCCTAACATACCATATTGCTAAAGCCTCGTCAATAGGAAAACGATATGTCAGAAAAATTAATTTCATGGTGGCAAGAGGACAGCCGCCTTTTGCCACCTTCTTGCTTTTTTACTTGAAAAATCCGACTGCAGATTCGAACATCTTCATGTCGTATCTGCCCTCTACATTCTTGTAGAGGCCGTAACCGGTTCTCTCGGCATGTCCCATCTTGCCGAAGATTCTGCCATCAGGTGAGGTCATTCCCTCTATTGCAAAGGCAGATCCGTTCGGGTTGAATCTGATATCTGTTGATGGCTTGCCGTAGAAATCTACATACTGTGTTGCAATCTGTCCCTTTGCTGCCAGCTCTTTAAGCAGCTTCTCATCTGCAAGGAGTCTTCCTTCGCCGTGCGAAACAGGAACTGTAAACACATCGCCTACTTCTGTTCCTGCCAGCCATGGTGATTTGTTTGAGGCAACTCTTATGCGAACCAGTCTGGACTGGTGTCTGCCTATTTCATTGAGAGTCAGTGTCGGACAGGTTTCATCTGTATCCATAATCTTTCCGAACGGAACCAGACCCAGTTTGATGAGCGCCTGGAATCCGTTGCAGATTCCGCACATGAGTCCGCCGCGATTATCCATAAGGTCTGTAACCGCATCCTTTACTGCAGGATTTCTGAAGAAGGCAGTGATAAATTTACCTGAACCGTCAGGCTCGTCGCCGCCGGAGAATCCGCCCGGAATGAATATCATCTGTGAATCCTTCAGAGCTCCTGCAAAGTCTTCAACTGACTTTGCGATTGCATCTGCCGTCATGTTCCTGATTACCATGATCTGCGCTTCTGCTCCCGCAGCTTCCATGGCGCGGGCTGAATCGAACTCGCAGTTTGTTCCCGGGAATGCAGGAATGAGAACCTTCGGTCTGGCAATCTTTATTGCCGGTGCAACTCTATCAGCCGCCTTGTAGTCAACATCAGGAATTGCCTGCTCTGCCGTTTCAATATTGCAAGGGTAAACTGACTCCAGCTTATCCTCATATATTTTAAGAAGTTCATCGAGATCTACGCTTTCATCGCCAAGTGTGATGGCTTCTTCTGCAACTGTATGGCCCAGCTCAATGCATTTTACTGCCTTTGCAAGCTGTTCCTCTGCTCCATCTGCAAGCTCCAGAATGAATGATCCGTATGCATATCCGAAAATTCCTTCGAGGCATACATCGCCATACCTGAAGCCAAGCATGTTTCCGAAGCACATCTTCATTACCGCTTCAGCAACGCCGCCGATTCCCGGAACGTAAGCCGAGTAAATCAGGCCGGCATCTCCGAGAGTCTTGACCACCTCGAAATTCTGCTTCAGAGAATCTGTTGTCGGAAGTCCGTCTTCGTCCTGTTCAGGAAGGAGCGCAACTACCTTGTGCCCCGGACCCTTGAACTCATCGGTGATGATGTTATCCACATCAGCCGTTGTTACTGCGAAGGATACAAGTGTAGGAGGCACGTCAATGTCCTCGAAGGAACCGCTCATGGAATCCTTGCCGCCTATGGCTGCAACTTCCAGTCCTATCTGTGCCTTCAGTGCACCCAGCAGTGCTGCGAAAGGCTTGCCCCATCTTGAAGGATCCTTGCCCAGCTTCTCGAAGAATTCCTGGAAGCTGAGATATGCCGCTTCTCTGCCGCCGCCTGCAGCTATCAGCTTGCACATTGAATCAACAACTGCCAGGTAGGCTCCGTGATACGGACTCTTCTCTGAGATGAACGGGTTGTATCCCCATGACATTATTGAGCATGTCCTTGATGTGCTGTCGGCAACTGAAATCTTCTGAACCATTGACTGCGCAGGGGTCATCTGGTACCTGCCGCCAAATGGCATTACAACAGTGCCTGCTCCGATGGTTGAGTCGAACTTCTCGGACAGTCCCTTCTGTGAGCAGATGTTAAGGTCATCAGCAAGAGCTTTCGTCTTTTCTGCAAAACCAGCCCCAGCCGGCATTTCCTTAAGCAGCGCATCTGCCTTTGCATCTGCCGCTTCTATGCTAATGTGTTTCTGGGCTCCGTTGGAATCCAGGAACTCACGTGAAATGTCTACTATTGTATTGCCCTGCCAGTGCATTACCAGGCGCGGGCTTTCTGTAACTGTGGCAACAACTGTGGCCTCCAGGTTTTCATCTGAAGCCAGCTGGAAGAAGCGGTCCTTATCTGAAGCCGCGATTACTACTGCCATTCTTTCCTGAGATTCGCTGATTGCCAGTTCTGTTCCGTCCAGGCCTTCGTACTTCTTCGGAACCACATCCAGGTTGATGTCCAGGCCGTCTGCCAGCTCACCGATTGCAACTGAAACACCGCCTGCTCCGAAGTCGTTGCAGCGCTTGATCATGCGTGATGCCTCACCGTTTCTGAAAAGTCTCTGCAGCTTTCTCTCTTCAGGAGCATTGCCCTTCTGAACTTCTGCGCCGCAGCTTTCCAGTGAGCTTACATCGTGAGCCTTTGATGAACCGGTTGCTCCGCCACATCCGTCACGTCCTGTCTTGCCGCCAAGGAGGATAATGATGTCTCCCGGTTCCGGTCTTTCACGAACAACATTTGCTGCGGGAGCTGCTCCAACAACGGCGCCGAGCTCCATTCTCTTAGCAGCATAACCGTCGTGATATATTTCCTGAACCAGTCCGGTTGCTACGCCAATCTGGTTTCCGTATGAGGAGTAGCCGTCTGCTGCTGAAGTTACCAGTTTTCTCTGAGGCAGCTTGCCCTTCATTGTCTGGTCAAGTGGCTTCAGCGGATCTGCCGCTCCCGTAATTCTCATTGCTGTATATACATAGGCTCTTCCCGAAAGCGGATCTCTGATTGCTCCGCCGATGCATGTTGCAGCACCGCCGAATGGTTCGATTTCCGTCGGGTGATTGTGTGTTTCATTCTTGAAGAGCAGAAGCCAGTCTTCGTCTTTGCCGTCGATGTTTGCCTTGATTTTAACCGTGCAGGCATTGATTTCCTCTGACTCGTCCAGGCCCTCCATCTTGCCCTCGGCCTTAAGAGCCTTGGCTGCAATAGTGCCGATATCCATGAGCGTAATCGGCTTGGTTCTTCCGAGCTTTTCTCTGATTGCCAGATATTCGCCGTATGCCTTCTGAAGAGTTTCGTCTTCAAACTTAACGCTGTCGATAACGGTATTGAATGTTGTATGTCTGCAGTGATCGGACCAGTAGGTGTCGATCATCTTGATTTCAGTTATTGTCGGAACGCGGCCTTCTTTTCTGAAGTACTCCTGGCAAACGCAAATGTCATCGTAGTCCATGGCCAGTCCATTGTCTGCAATGAATGCCTTGAGTGCCGCTTCATCCATTTCGTTGAAGCCTTCAATTGAAGCAACTGTTTCCGGAATATCATAGACGGTCTTCAGGGTTTCCGGCATGCCAAGTGAGGCCTCTCTCATTTCAACCGGGTTGATGACATGGGCCTTGATTGCTTCCATGTCCTTCTCACCGAGTCCTCCTTCAAGGAGATAAACCTTGGCACACTTTACGAGAGGTCTTTCCTTCTGCGAAATGATCTGTATGCACTGTGCTGCAGAATCAGCTCTCTGATCGTACTGCCCCGGCAGGGCTTCCACTGCGAAAATCTGCCAGCCTTCTGCACCGAACTCGTCTGCTTTTGCACCTGTCACTCTGTAAACCAGGTCAACCTGTGGTTCCGAGAACACGCTGCCGATGCATTCCTCGAAAAGAGCTTCATCAATATCCTCGACGTCATATCTGTTCAGGACTCTCACGCTTTTCAGCCCGTCTATTCCAAGGAAGGTCTTAAGCTCGGAAAGCAGTCCCTTCGCCTCATTTGCTGCCGCTTCTTTTTTCTCGACAAATACTCTGTAAACCATGCTAGTTCCTTTCTGCCTCAAGCGCTCTCTTTCCGATATCTGTTCTGTAATATGCTTTCTCAAAATTGATTTTCTTCACGTTTTCGTATGCTGCAGCAATGGCCTCTGCCAGAGTGTCCGCCACGGAGGTTACGCCCATTACTCTTCCTCCCGATGTCTTCAGCACATCGTCCTGAAGAGCCGCTCCCGCAACGAAGACTTCTGTGTTTTCATCCATTTCATCCATGGTAATCTCACAGCCCTTCTCGTAGCTTCCCGGATATCCGCCCGATGCGATTACAACGCAGCATGCGCATTTGTCGGCGAATTTAACAGGGACTTCTGCCAGTCTGCCGTCGGTCACTGCTTCCATTATTTCCAGAAGATCGCTCTCGAGCAAAGGCAGGACTACCTGGGTTTCGGGATCTCCGAATCTGCAGTTGTATTCGATTACCTTAGGTCCCTCTGCGGTTATCATGAGTCCGAAGTAGAGGCAGCCCTTAAAAGATCTGCCCTCTGCGTTCATGGCCTCAATGGTAGGAATGAATATTTCCTTCATGCAGCGTTCTGCAATTTCATCTGTATAATATGGGTTCGGTGCAACTGTTCCCATTCCTCCGGTGTTCAATCCCTTGTCTCCGTCAAGAGCTCTCTTGTGATCCTGGGATGAAACCATTGGAACAACCACCTTGCCATCTGTAAAGGACAGGACTGACACTTCCGGTCCTGTCAGAAATTCTTCTATTACAATTTTCGTTCCGCTGTCGCCGAACTTTCTGTCTTCCATCATGGAGTGAACTGCCCCTTCAGCCTCTTCTCTCGTTTCCGCAATTACAACGCCCTTGCCCAGCGCCAGACCGTCGGCCTTGATTACTACCGGAATCGGAGAAGTCTTGAGATATTCGAGTGCTGCGGCCGGTTCTTCAAAGACCTCGTATGCAGCCGTCGGAATTCCGTACTTCTTCATGAGATTCTTAGAGAAGATTTTGCTTGCCTCAATCACTGCCGCCTTCTTGTCCGGTCCGAAAGCTCTGATGCCGATTTCGTTAAGGGCATCAACGGCTCCCATTGCCAGAGGATCATCAGGGGCAACAACCGCGTAGTCTATTGCCTTTGCTTTAGCGAATTCCACGATGCCTTCTATGTCCATGGCCTTGATGTCGACGCACTCGGCATCGGAAGCGATCCCTCCGTTTCCCGGCAGAGCATAAATCTCATCTGCCTTCGGGTTCTTCGCAAGGCTCTTTATGATTGCGTGCTCGCGGCCACCGCCGCCTACTACCATGATTTTCATTTTCTTCTCCTTAGTGGTGCCCGAGATTTTCTAGTGGTGGAAAAGTCTCACACCGTTGAATACCATTACCATGCCGTACTTGTCTGCCGCCTGAATTACGTCGTCATCTCTAACCGAACCGCCCGGCTCAACGACATATTCAACGCCACTCAGCGCAGCTCTCTCGATGCTGTCGCCAAACGGGAAGAATGCGTCTGATGCCAGGACCGCACCGGTCTGTTCATTCAGAAAGGCTCTCTTTTCTTCTTTTGTCAGTGGCTCAGGCCGGCAGCTGAAATATTTCTGCCAGTTGCCTTCTGCACAGACATCCTCTTCGTACTCGTTAATATATCCGTCAATTGCGTTGTCTCTTACCGCTCTCGGAAGCTTGTCCTTAAACGGCAGGTTCAGCACCTTGTCGTGCATTCTCAGGTACCAGGTGTCAGCCTTGTCGCCTGCCAGTCTTGTACAGTGAATTCTCGACTGCTGTCCTGCGCCGATTCCTATGCACTGCCCGTCCTTGGCGAAGCAGACCGAATTTGACTGTGTGTATTTCAGAGCTATCATGGCCAGAATCAGGTCGTCCTTCTTGTCTTCAGGCAGATCTTTATTTGCCGTTACGATGTTTTCCATGAGGCTCTTGTCTATCCTAATGCTGTTGTGTGTCTGTTCGAAATTCACTCCGAATACCTGGCGGGTTTCCTGCTCTGCCGCTTCATAGTCCGGATCAATCTGAATGACATTGTAGTTTCCGTTCTTCTTCTTGCTGAGCATTTCCAGGGCCTTGTCAGTAAAGCCTGGAGCGATAACGCCATCGGATACTTCTCTCTTGATTATCTTCGCACATGTCTCGTCGCAGACATCTGAAAGAGCGATGAAATCTCCGAAGGAGCAGAGTCTGTCAGTTCCTCTGGCTCTGGCATATGCGCAGGCAATCGGCGAATCATCGAGGCCTTCGATGTCATCAACAAAGTAGGCCTTCTTCATCTTTTTAGTCAGCGGCTTGCCCAGAGCTGCCGATGTAGGGCTTACATGCTTGAAGGATGTTGCCGCCGGCATTCCTGTTGCGGCCTTAAGTTCCTTAACCAGCTGCCATGAGTTGAAGGCGTCCAGGAAATTGATGTAGCCCGGTCTGCCGTTGAGAATCTTGATAGGAAGCTCGCTTCCGTCAGCCATGTAAATTCTGGCTGTTTTCTGATTGGGATTACATCCGTATTTCAAAGTGAATTCGTTCATGTCTATTTCTCCATCTTGTTAATCAGGCGGTCTTCATACTCGCCGGAAACTGCATCTGTATATCTTACATAGAGTGAAATCTTATTGTCTTCATTAAGGCCTGCCCAGAGCTTGTCTGTAAAGCAGTCGATATCATCAGGGATGTCAACTCTCTCAGGTTCGCCTGCAAATGTCGGCAGCGGATCGCCGTCACATTCGTAGGTGTGAATGAAGTGTCCGAGTCCCGGCTCCGATTCATAATCGAAGGTGTATCTTGCCGTCTTTGTTCCTTCTCTTGTGGCGCTCTTCAGAATGCTCATCTTGTATTCGAAGTCCTTTTCGCCCAGCATGATCATTCCGCTGATTCTCGGCGTCATGTTCGGGAAGTCCGGTTCAAAGGTTCTCGTCTTCAGAGCCTCTTCAAAGCTTCTGCCTTCTTCAAGAGCTTCATAGATTGTGTCGGTCTGATCACCGTTGGTCACGATCAATCTGTCTCCTGATTTGCGGATTGCCGCATAGATTATGAGAGACGGATCTTCAACCTTTGATTCGTCATAAGGGCGCGTAAAGAGCTCGTCGCCTTCCTTGGCGAAAACTCTGTTTCTGCTGTTGTCGGATCTGCCCATGATGAAATATGCGCTGACTGCCTTTGCACCATCTGCCGTTCTGCCGAGCACAATGCCTCTGCCAACGTATGAGTTATCTTCGATGAGCTTGTCGATTCTTTCCTTGTCGTAGCTTTCCATTTCTGCCGCCTTCTCTTTCATGATTCTCTTGGATACGATTTCCGCAGCCTTCGGCAGTATCTGCCATTCGGCTTCTTCCATTACTCTCTTCTGCAGGACTGCCGGGTTGTCGCCCTTCTTGACTCTTACGGGTTTCTGAAGAATGATCTTGCCGCCGTCCGGAATTTCGTTCACGTAATGGACTGTGGCCCCCGTAACTTTAACGCCGTAAGCAAGTGCCTTCTCGTGAACCTTGAGCCCGTAGCAGCCCTTGCCGCAGAATGCCGGAATTAGTGACGGATGCACATTTATCATTCTTCTCGGGTATGCGTCCGTGAATTCCTTGCTGAGGATCTGCATGAAGCCGGCGAGAACGATAAGTTCAATTCCGTTCTTTTCAAGCTCCGCTCTGATTCCCTCCTCGAAGGCTTTCTGGCTGCCTGCCATTTTCTTTGTAACAATGGCCGTCTTGATGCCTGCGTTTTCTGCGCGCTTGAGACCGTGAGCAATGGAGTTGGACGAAATGACCAGCTCAATGCTGCCGTGTCTCAGAAGCCCGCTCTTCTGCGCATCAATCAGTGCCTGCAGGTTCGTTCCGTTTCCGGAAATCAGAACCGCAATCTTTGTCTTTACCATAGGATTACTCCTTCGTCACCATTAACAACTTCTCCGAGGACATAAGCCTCTTCGCCGTTTTCCTGCAAAACCAGGAGGGCCCGGTCTGCATCCTTTCTGTCTACTATGCATATCATGCCAACGCCCATGTTGAAGGTGTTGAACATGTCTCTTTCTGAAATGTTTCCTGCCTTTGCAATCTGATCGAATACAGGAAGAATCTTCACGTCGTCTTTCTTTATCTTCGCAGTCAGTCCGTCAGGAAGGCTTCGCGGAATGTTTTCGTAAAAGCCGCCGCCTGTAATGTGGGCAACTGACTTGACGTCTACGGCTTCCATGAGAGCCAGAACAGGCTTAACGTATATCTTTGTCGGCGTGAGCAGTGTGCTTACCAGCTCTCTGTCGGCAGTCTCGATGTCGAAGACTTTTCTTACCAGAGAGAATCCGTTGGAGTGAACTCCGCTGGATGGCAGGGCGATAATCACGTCGCCTTCGCTGACGTTTTTCTTGTCCAGCATTTTAGCCTTGTCAACCATGCCAACTGCAAAACCTGCCAGATCGTATTCGTCTTCCGGATAGAAGCCCGGCATCTCTGCCGTTTCGCCGCCGATAAGTGCGGCGCCTGACTGAACACAGCCTTCGGCAACGCCGGATACTATCTGTGCGATTCTTTCCGGAAGGTTCTTGCCGCAGGCAATGTAATCCAGGAAGATGAGGGGTTTCGCTCCCACACAGATAATGTCGTTTACGCACATGGCAACGCAGTCGATTCCGATTGTGTCATGCTTGTCCAGTTCAAAGGCAAGCTTCAGCTTGGTTCCAACGCCGTCTGTTCCGCTGACGAGAACCGGCTCGCTTATGCCTTTCATGTCCGGTGCAAAGAGTCCGCCAAATCCGCCAACGTCGGACATTACTCCTGACGTGTTCGTTCTGGCAACGTGCTCCTTCATTAACTGTACTGCCTTGTAGCCTGCAGTAATGTCTACGCCTGATGCTGCATAAGCATCGGATCTAGAATTCTTCATGTCTTATTCCTTTCCGTTCCAGCAGTAAGTGCAAACGCTGTCTTCATCAAGGCCGATAGCCTCAAGTATTCCTTCGATATTCTGGAACTCCAGAGAATCGAAATGCATCATCTTGCAGAGCTGCGCGCGCAGTGCCTTGCCTCGCTCGGTTCTGCCGTCCGAATATTCTTCAATGTGCTTGTTGCCCTCTTCGCCTTCCAGTTCCATAATCGCTTTCCTTGCAATAAGATCTGAGTCATCTGTCTGTCGTGCAAAGCCAATATACTTGCAACCGTACATGATCGGAGGGCAGGCGGATCTCATGTGAACTTCCTTCGCACCCTTGGAGTAGAGGAATTCTCCCGTCTTTCTAAGCTGGTTTCCCCTGACGATGCTGTCGTCAACAAAGAGGAGCTTCTTGTCTTTAATGAGTTGGGTTACAGGGATCAGCTTCATCTCTGCAATCCTGCTACTCTGTTTCTGTGAACCCGGCATGAAGCTTCTCGGCCATGTCGGTGTGTATTTGATGAAAGGTCTCGCATAGTCAACGCCGCATTCGTTGGCGTAGCCTATTGCATGTGCAATTCCCGAATCAGGTACTCCGCAGACGTAATCGTAATCAAACTGATTTCCTGCTTTTGCTTCTTCTCTTGCTATGATGCGGCCGTTGATATTTCTCGTACGCTCAACGTTAACGCCCTCGTAGCAGGAGTTCGGGAACCCGTAGTATGACCAGAGGAATGCGCAGATGCACTTCTTCTCTCTGGCCGGAGATTTAACTGTGTAGCCATCAGCTCTTATCTCGACTATTTCTCCCGGCCCCAGTTCGTAAACTGTTTCGTATCCCAGCTTCTCATATGCAAAGGATTCAAAAGCAGCCGCGTGGCCGTTTTCGTCTTTTCCTATGAGCAGAGGCGTTCTTCCCAGTTTGTCTCTTGATGCGATAATGCTTCCGTCTTCCCTGAGAATCAGGATTGATGCGGAGCCTTCGATTGCCTCCTGTGCGAAATTCAGGCCGCTGACAAAGTCGCTCTTCTGGTCAACCATTGAAGCCAAAAGTTCAGTCGAATTGATTCTTCCACCTGTCATGGCGTCAAAGTGTCCGCCGCTGAAAGCCAGATACTGTTTCATGAGAGCATCCGCATTGTTGATTTTGCCTACAAAACATACAGCGTATGTTCCCAGGTTTGAATGGATGAGAAGCGGCTGAGGATCAGAGTCGCTAATGCATCCTATTCCGGAAGTTCCGCTCATGCCGTCAATTGAACTTTCAAACTTTGTTCTGAAAGGGGAATTCTCTATGTTGTGAATTTCTCTGTCAAAGCCTTTTTCCCTGCTGTAAAGCGCCATGCCGCCGCGTTTCGTTCCGAGATGTGAGTGATAATCAGTGCCATAAAACACGTCCAGGGTTATGTCTCTTGTTGAGACCGCTCCGAAATATCCGCCCATTTTATATGGTCCTTTCTAAATTGTATCGTCCGTCTCGATGACGGTGTTCATAAGTGTATTTGTCGTATATCCGAATACTGAATCCGCCAGCGCGCCATAATATACTATGCGCTGTGCCGTTTCGCCGTTGATCTTATGCGCGAGCTCCTTGTCCTTCATCATGTTCGTGTTGATGTAGATGTTAAAGCTGGCCGCCTGCATTGCAGCCTTGCAGAGAACCGCACTTGAACCCGAGTCTGCAATTACAACCTTGTTGCCCTTAACTGCAAACTCCTGCGAGAGCTCAATCGCCCTACCGCACTTCTTGATGATTTCCATTGGAACCAGGCATGCCTCATAAAGAGCCTTCTGCTTGGCTTCCCTTATCTTCTTCTTTTCCTCAGGATCATCAGACTTCATCTTATACAGCTTTGCCAGCGGCTCGAAATTATCGATATCCTTCTGAACAAGACCGATAAGATCCTCCTGAATCTTATGGATCTCCTGAATATTCTTTTCCATTTCCGCCTCAACGGCTATATATTTCTTATTGCTGAGCGTAAGCGACGCAACCATCGTCGAAAGAGCAGCTCCCAGCGCACCAACCAGTGCCGCAACGCTGCCTCCACCCGGAATCGGCTCCGATGTAGCCACTGCACTCACAAAATCTCTACATGTTTTTTCCGAATAAATCATTTTCTACCTCCAAAAGTGGGTCAAAGGAACCGTCCCCCTGTCCCATTATGCGAAGAAGAGTTCTGACAGAGTCATTGGGTCGATGTATTCTCCGTTCTTGTAAACTCTCATGTTGCCTGATGCGATTTCGTCGATGAGCATTACTTTGCCTTCTGCGTCATAGCCGAATTCGAATTTGATATCGTAGAGTACCAGACCCTTTTCGAGAAGGTCGTCTGCTACTATCTGTGTGATCTTCTGAGTCATGTCCTTCAGGTCTTCGTACTGTTCTGCTGTCATGATTCCCAGAACGATAAGGCCGTCTTTTGTTACGAGCGGGTCGCCCAGGTCGTCGTTCTTGAATGTTGTTTCTACGTATGCAGGAAGGTCTGCGCCTTCTTCAATGTATTCACCGTATCTCTTGAAGAATGAACCTACTGCCTTGTGTCTGCAGATAACTTCCAGGCCGTTGCCGAATACTGTTGCCGGCTTTACTTCCATTGTTGTGTTGTCCAGATCCACGTCGATGTAGTGTGTTCTGATTCCTGCTGAGTTAATCTTCTCGAAGAAGTACTTTGTCATTCTCAGATTAATATCGCCAACGCCTTCGATTGTCAGACCTACTGAGTTTTCGCCTGGGTCGAATACGCCATCCTTGCCGGTGCAGTCATCCTTGAACTTGAGCATGTAGTTGCCATTGTCCAGTTCAAATACGTTCTTTGTCTTTCCTGTGTAAACTAACTTTTCCATTATGATCCTCCTGTTATATAAACTTAAATTAATTACCTGTTGAGTGCAGCGTCCTTTTCCAGAACTGCTGCGGCTGCCTTTGCGCGGTCTTCTCTGATTGCTGCTGCGAGAGCCGCGTCTCCCGTTGCTATTATCTGTGCTGCCAGAATTGCCGCATTTGCTGCTCCGTCGATTGCAACCGTTGCAACCGGAATTCCTGTCGGCATCTGAACCGTGGAGAGCAGGGCGTCAAGTCCGTCCAGCGTTGATGACTTAACCGGCACTCCGATTACCGGCAGTGTTGTGTTTGCCGCCAGGGCGCCTGCCAGGTGAGCTGCCTTTCCGGCCAGGGCGATTATTGCTCCGAAGCCCGCTCCTTCAGCACCTTCCGCGAAAGCCTTTGCCTGCTCCGGCGTTCTGTGTGCCGAGTAGATGTGAACTTCGTAAGGAATTCCAAACCCTTCAAGGCGTTCTATTGCTTTTTCTGCTACAGGCATGTCACTGTCCGAGCCCATTACGATTCCGACTTTTTTCATTGTTTTCTCCTTTAAAATAAATGAAGGCAGACCAATCCAACTAATGAACTGATTCTGCCCAGACGAACGACAAATAAACCCCTGTCGCTCCCCTGCGGTGCTCCGCGATTTCGTCAGTTACGACAGGTTCCGGAAATCCGAAATTGAAATGCAAAAACAGGCTTATGAAAATAAACCTGTTTACTAATATAAATACAAAATCAAAATATCCTACTAATAGTCACTTTTTTTCGGCGCGTGGTAGAAACTTTCAGGCCATCATACTGAATATATATTAGTAAACTTCCTATTTAGTTCACCTTTATAATACTCCTCTGACCTCGCCTGTGTAAAGTGGTATTTACAAATATTTGCCGACAATTATGCTGGAATTCTGCCCGCCGAATCCGAAGGCATTTGACATGGCGTATCTGAGTCCTTTTACCTGTGTGTTTTCTGAAATGTAATTCAGATTGCATGCGGGATCCCTGTTTTCAAGATTCAATGTAGCGGGTGCAACTTCTTCGTTCAATGCATTTACGCAGGAAATGACTTCCGTGATTCCGCCTGCTCCCATCATGTGCCCGGTTGCGCCTTTTGTTGAACTTATAACCAGCCCTTCTGCCGCCCGGCCGAAGACTTTGCGTACAGCTTCAGTTTCACAGATGTCTCCCTTGATAGTGGCCGTCCCGTGAGCATTGATGTAGCCTATGTCTTCCGGGCTGATTCCTGCCATTTCCATCGCCTGCTTCATGCAGAGTATCTCTCCTTCCCCGTCAGGTCTCGGAGTCACCGGATGATAAGCATCAGTATTGTTTCCGCAGCCGGCGAGCACTGCTTTAATTTCTGCGCCCCGGGCGAGCGCGTGTTCTTCGCTCTCTATAACCAGCGCACCTGCTCCCTCGCCAAATACAAAACCATCTCTGTCTTTATCAAAAGGCCTGCATGCTGCACCGGGGTCATCGTTTCTCATGGAGAGGGCCTGGGCTGAAACCAGCGACTGTATCAGTATGGGTTCTATGCCAGACTCAGCTCCAACAACGGTAACCATGTCCGCCATGCCACTGCCGATGAATCCCGCCGCCAGAGTGATGGCATCTCCTCCGGATGCGCATGCCGTGTTAAGCGTCATGCTTGGTCCGTGAATATTGTTTGCTATGGCAATCTGGGATGCACAGATGTTTCCAAGAGATTTGGGCAGAAATCTCGGGGCAACCTTCTTGAATTCGGAGGACATGTACTTTCTCTCCGTTTCGGTTATTGTTCTTATTCCGTTAAGTGCGGTGCCAACGGTAATGCCCGTTCTGTAAGGATTCTCTATGCCCCCGCAATCCTCGATTGCTTCCTGTGCTGCAGCATAAGCCATCTGCATGAATCTGTCCATTTCTCCCGACAGCTTTCTCGGCATGAAGTCCTTGGGGTTGAAGTCTCTTACTTCTCCCGCAAACTTTACCGGCAGATCTTCTGTATCCGCTGTAGTAATGTAATCAATTCCCGTCCTGCCGGCCATGAGCCCTTCCAGATAATTTCGGACTCCTATGCCTACCGGCGTCACGGCTCCCATTCCGGTAATTACCAGTTTCTTCATTCCTTATATTTCTCCATATCAACCAGTGCGAAGGAAAACTCTGCCTTCACAGCTATCTGACCGTCAACGTATCCAACGCCCTTGGCAAAGTAAAACGGCGGTCTCTGTTTCACTATTTCACAATGTGATTCCAGAGTGTCTCCCGGTCTTACTCTAGTTTTGAATTTTACTTCCCGGATTCCCGTGAAAAGCGATGATTTTCCTTCCATCGCAACATCCGCCAGAAGGACACATGTCGACTGTGCCATCATCTCGCACAGCATTACTCCCGGCACTATCGGATTGCCCGGAAAGTGTCCCTTCAGAAAAAACTCGTCTCCCTTGATTGTATATTTTCCAACGGCTTTTTCTCCTTCAACATGTGCCTCATCAACGAGAAGCATGTTATCTCTGTGAGGGAGAATCTGCATAAGTTCTTCTCTGTTCATTTCAATTCTCCTGATTATTCATATTTCCTGAACCCAACACAGGCGTTGTGTCCGCCAAAGCCCAGAGAGGTTGAAAGCACGCAGGACACTTCCCTGCTGACTGCCTTAAGTGGAGTGCAGTTCAGATCGCATTCAGGGTCCTGATCGTCAAGGCCGATTGTCGGCGGAATCAGGCTGTTATTCATTGCAAGGATTGAAGCAATTGCTTCAACCGCGCCCGTACCTCCCAGCATGTGTCCCGTCATTGACTTTGTCGAGCTGACGGTAAGATCGTAGGCAGCATCTCCAAAGACTTTCTTCAGGGCCAGGGTCTCCGACTTGTCATTGAGCGGCGTTCCTGTGCCGTGAGCATTTACATATATCTCCGAAGCTGACGGTGAACCGCTTTCCATCCATGCGTTTCTGATTGCCGCCGCGCCTGCTTTTGCATCCGGATCCGGTGCTGTCATGTGATAGGCATCGCATGTGGATCCGTAGCCTGAAAACTCGGCATAGATTCTGGCCCCTCTGGCCAGGGCGTGCTCTTCGCTTTCAAGAACCAGCGCTCCTGCTCCTTCACCTATTACGAAGCCTCCTCTGTCCTTATGAAAAGGCAGACTTGCTCTGTTGAGATCATCTGTCAGGTTCAGAGCCTGCATCTTTATGAAGCCCGCAACGCTTGAACGTGTAAGTGCCGCTTCAGTTCCTCCGGAAATCATTACATCCGCATAACCGTGTCTTATGGCGCGCAGCGCTTCACCCAGCGCATTTGTTCCTGAAGCACAGGCCGATACTGCAGGCAATGCTGCGCCCTGCATTCCGTATCTGATTGCAATTGTGCCTGCCGCCATGTTCGGAATCATCATGGGTATGAAGTAAGGTGAAACAAATCTGGGGCCTTTATCCAGAAACTTTTCAAATGTATTTTCAAAGGTTTCAATTCCGCCGATTCCGGATCCGAAATAAACGCCGGCTCTTTCTGCTTCAAAGTGTCCTTCTATTCCGCTGTCTTCCACGGCCTGCACGGCTGCCGCAACTCCCATGTGCACATTGTGGTCGGCTTTTCTGACATCGTTCTTGTCCATGTAGTCTTTAGGATCAAAATCTTTGACCTCTGCGCCTATTTTTACTGCAAAATCGCTCGGGTCAAATCTTGTTATTGGCCCGATTCCATTTACTCCGGCTATTATGTTCTGCCAGAAGGTCTTCATGTCATTGCCTACGGGTGAGATTACACCCATGCCGGTTACTACTACTTTCCTGTCTGTTGTCATATTGCTATTCCTCCATCCACTCTGATGATTTCTCCTGTAATGTAAGCGGCTTTGTCTGATGCCAGGAAAGAAATGAGTTCTGCCACTTCTTCAGGCTTTCCCATTCTCTTCATTGGAATCGCATTAATCATCTCATTGTTTTCATCAATTCCGGCTGTCATTTCCGTTTCAATGAAACCCGGCGCTACAGCGTTGCATCTGATTCCTCTTGAAACCAGTTCTTTTGCAACTGCTTTGGTAAGGCCGATTACTCCGGCCTTTGATGCGCTGTAGTTTGTCTGTCCCGCATTGCCGATTATTCCCGAAACCGAGGTGACGTTTATTATGCTGCCCTTTCTCTGCTTCATGAAATAAGGGGTGCAGTGTCTTATCATGTTATATGTACCCTTAAGGTTAACCCCTATTACTTCGTCAAATCCGGACTCCTTCATCATTGCAAGCAGCCCGTCTTTTGTTATTCCCGCGCAGTTCACCAGAACATCTATCTGTCCGAATTCCTTTTTCAGTTCTTCCATTGCGACCTTCACAGCATCGAAATCCGCCACATCCAGCTTCACTGCTTTTGCCTCTGCGCCCGCTGCGCGTATTTCTTCGCAGGTTGCTGCGGCTGCTTCGTCATTGCTTCTGTAGATTATTACAATGTTCTCTGCATCTTCTGCCAGTTTAATGGCTGCGGCTCTGCCGATTCCTCTTGCTCCGCCCGTTATTATCGCTGTTTTATTCATTGTTTTTAATCCTCTCTACAGTTTCTGCAAGAGACTCTCCGTCATCCACATGTAGCATTGTTATGTCTTTCGAGATTCGCCTGATCATTTTCGTCAGTGCTGTTCCCGGACCGACCTCCACAAAGGTATCTACTCCCATGTCAATCATGTTCTCAATCAGTTTCTGCCATCTTATCGGATTTGATATCTGCTCAACCAGCAGCTGTCTGGTTTCTTCTTCTGTTCCTCCATATGGCCCGGACGTTCTGTTTGAATAGACCGGAATCACAGGCTCGTCAATATGCGATTCCTTCAGCACCTCAGCAAAGCCCTCGGCTGCCTTTTTCATGAATGGTGAGTGAAAGCCTCCACTTACTTCGAGTATTCTAACCAGTCCTCCGGCTTCCTTGGCATCTGCAATGAATCCCTGCAGCTGCTTCTTGTCACCGGCAACTGAAACCTGTCCTGCACAATTGAAGTTGACAGGGAAAACGCTGTCGTATTTCTCACAGAGCTGTTCGACTTTTTCATTTGCCAGTTTAAGAACGGCAACCATTCCGGTGTCATATTCTTCAGAAGCCTGCTGCATGAGTTTTCCTCTCTTTTCAACAAGCCTCAAGCCCTCTTCAAAGGTAAGAACTCCACTATAGGCCAGCGCCGCTAGTTCGCCCAGAGAATATCCGGCTACCATATCCGCACGAATTCCTTTTTCCGCAAGAACCGCAGCCATTTCGAAATCAACTGTGTAAACACATGGTTGTGTATTCTTCGTCATCGACAGTTCTTCCTGTGGAGCTTCAAAGCACTGTGCTACTGTTCCCGGTCTGACCTCATCCGCTCTTTTCAGAACTTCCGCTGCCGTTTTGCTTATTTCAGCAATTTCTTTTCCCATGCCCGGTTTCTGAGCCCCTTGGCCCGCAAACACGAATGCTATCTTTCCCATTTTTTCAGTCCTCCCAGAACTCTGTCCGTATCCTCCATGAGATCTTTGATAATCTCTCTGCAGCTTTCCTCTTTTGTTACCAGCCCTGCTATCTGTCCCGACAGGAAGCAGCCCTGTTTCTCGTCTCCGTCCTGCACTGCCATTCGCAGCCTTCCCTCTGCAAATTTTTCGAGATCCTCGTCCGAAATGTCCGTATACTCTATTTTGCTGTACTCTCGTGCAAACTGATTCCTTATGCTTCTTACCGGATGCCCCAGCCTTCTTCCGGTAACCATCGTTGATGTGTCTCCGGCCTTCAGGACTTTCGCTTTATAGTTTTCATGAATATTACATTCTTCTGCAGACAGAAATCTTGTTCCGAGCTGAACCGCCTCGGCTCCCAGCGCCATTGCCGCCGCAATGCCTCTGCCGTCAGCAATTCCCCCTGCTGCAATTACCGGAATGTTCACCGCATCGCAAACCTGCGGAACGAGAGTAATCGTAGCCAGCTCTCCAATGTGACCGCCGCTTTCGCCACCCTCTGCAATGACTCCA
>JAUNIQ010000004.1:39024-51697 GCA_030535275.1 Bacillota bacterium
CTCTCAGCAAGCTTTGCAAAAGCAACCGATGGCACAACGGGAAACACTTTGATTCCGGCTTCCTTCCACTTCTTCATGTACTTAGCAGGGTTACCTGCGCCGGTAGTAATTACTCTGACCTTTTCCTCGCAGGCAATGTCTGCAATTTCATCTGCAAAAGGGCTGAGGAGCATGATGTTCAGCCCGAAGGGCTTATCCGTAAGTTCCTTTGCTTTTCTTATCTGAGTTCTGACGTAGTCTCCGTCGGCATTCCCTGCAGCTATTATTCCAAGTCCGCCGGCTTCCGATACTGCTGATGCAAGCTGTGCATCAGCTATCCATGCCATGCCTCCCTGGAAAACAGGGAATTCTATTTCAAGCATTTCTGCAATTTGACCTCTGTTCATTTTGCTTACATTCTTTCTTCTACAAACTTTACAAGTTCATCTATGGTTTCGAGATCTCTATCCAGATCAAGTGGAATTCCAAGAGCCTCTTCCAGTTCCATTACTAGTTCAACTGCATCCAGTGAGTCAATTCCCAGTGATTCGAATGTCGACTCTCTCTTTACCTCTTCGATTTCACAATCAAGGTGCTGTGCTACTGTTTCCTGAATCTTTTCAAATAACATGTTTTTTTCCTCCTGTTAATTTCTGTTGATTTTTCCTCTTTTATTTGATATGCTAACAATTAGCCAGACTAACTAATAATACGTTACAGCTTTCCCCTCAACTAGTCAATCCGTTGGGGGCTGAATAATAATTCACTTTGTGATGAAATATCTTTGTCTTGCGTGAAAGATATTTCAAACGTATGATTTAACAAATTTCACAAAGGAGGTATCAGAAATGTCTTTTGATATTAATCTGAAGAGGCAGCTCTCTGAAAGAGGGCTCTCTATGAATGATCTGGCTAAGGAAACTGAGATTACTTATAACATGATAAAAAAATACTGCAGCGGCGATGCAGAACCAACCATAAGTTATGCACTTAAGATTGCACAGGCTCTGGGTGTCTCCGTGGACAGCCTTATTGATTATAAGCCTGCTTCCGACAGCATGTTTCAGAATGTATTTGAACGGGACTTCACTTACATTGAGGGTTTCATGCGCGTTGTTCGCAGACTCCCGGATAAGGATGCCCTTATTGATCCTGCTGCGGAAAAGACCTGGACATACAGGCAGCTGAATGAGGATGTGAACAGGTTCGCAAATGCTCTAAAAGACCATGACGTCGGGAAGGGCGATGTGGTTTTTTACCAGCTTCCAAATTCTCCTGAATTTGTATTCTCATATCTCGCACCTCAGAAACTCGGTGCAGTTACCAGTCCTGCCAATTTCAATTTTTCGCCGGGCGAAACTGCAATCTGCCTGGAATCAAGTCTGCCTAAAGTTTATTTATACGATGAGAGCATAAGGGAAACAGCCCTCAAGGCACTGGCTACCGCTTCTGCAAATCCCGATCTGATAATAATGGTCGGCGAAGGAGAGGCTCCTGAAGGACATGTCAGCTTCTCCGAGTTTGTAAAAGGCTATCCTGATACAGAGCCAAAAACAAACTTTGTCCCTTACATATATGACGAAATGATGAGACTTTACACTTCGGGCACAACAGGAAGACCAAAAGGTGTTCCTCTCTTTAATGCCAACGAGGTTCTTTCGGCACATGATGTAATGATGCATTTCCCTATGAATGCAACCGATACAACGATGAACACAACACCTTGGTTCCACCGCGGCGGAATACATTCCGGAGGCCCTTCTCCAACATTTTTCGCCGGGGGAAAGGTTGTCATAATGAAATCATTTCAGCCGCAGCTCGCTCTGAAATACGTTCAGAAATACGGGGTTACATTCATGATCGGTGCACCTTCAATCATGAAGATGCTTGTCAGACAGCAGGAAAGATTCGGCGCGGATCTTTCATCGCTTAAGGGAATCGTAACCATGGGTGCTCCTTTTGAAAGAACTGACTGCATAAAGGTCCAGGAAGTCCTGACTCCTAATATCTTCAACGGCTATGGCACAACCGAAACATTCTGGAATACTTTCCTTCGTCCTTATGAGCTTCCGGAAATGGCCGGCACCGCCGGAAGAGCCTGCACTGACGATGATGTGCGAGTTGTTAAAATACATGAAAACAGGGTGTCTGAACCGGACGAGACCGTTGCCATGGATGAAACAGAGGTCGGTGAAGTAATAATCCGCACTCCTAAATCATCCTACTGCTACTTTAACTGTCCCGATGAAGAAAAGAACAAATTCATCGATGGCTGGATGTACACCGGCGATCTTGCCACCTGGGACAGAAACCAGTTTGTCACCATTGCCGGACGAAAGGATGACATGATTATTTCAAGTGGCGAGAATATCTATCCTACAATTGTTGAAGAGGCCTTGAATCTTCACCCTAAGGTACGCCAGTCAGCAGTAACCGGCGTTCCCGATAAAGTTCGCGGTGAGGCTGTTGTTGCCTACATCGTTCCGGAGGACGATAATCTGACAGTGTCAGACATGGTGGAATTCTGCATGGAATCTGACATGCTGTCTGTTTACAAGAGGCCGAGATTCTACAGGTTTGTAAAGGAACTTCCAATGACTGCAACAGGCAAGCTCCAGCATTATCTGGTTAAGGAAATGGCCCTGTCTGACATGGAATCCGGACTTCTTAAACTGGCAATGAAAAAGGAGGCCTAAACACATGAATCCTTTTACTACGGAAATCAGAGTGCAGTATTATGACACCGATAAAATGAAGGTTGTCCACCACGCAAATTACATCCGCTATTTTGAAACTGCCAGAACCGAATATCTTAGAAATGAAGGCTTCGCCTATTCGGAAATGGAAAAGGGCGATTTCCAGATTCCAATCCTTAGCGTTCAGGCAAAATACCAGACGCCTGCAGTATACGATGAACTCATTTCTGTTTCCTGCAGACTAGTAAAGCTCGGTCCTGCGTCAATGGAAATCGAATACGAAATCAGAAATGCGGAAACCGGTGAGCTGCATGTCACCGGCAGAACACGGCACGGTTTTACAAGCCACGACTTAAAACCGGTACCATTAAAAAAACATGACCCTGATCTCTATGCATTCTTTGTTAAACTCTATGAGCGTGATCAGGCGGCAGAAAAATAAAACAACATGAAAATAGAGAGCGCGAATGCGCTCTCTTTTAAATCTGTATTTTTCTGAAGATTTCCTCCACCTGCATGAGATTATCCACGCTGTGGCAGTCTCCCGACATGATGAATTTCGCTCCGCGTTCCTTCAGATAATCCAGTATCGGCTTTGATGGATAGGGTTCTGTCCTGTAGCCTCTCAGCATTCCGCCAACGTTTATCTCAAAGAGTGCACCTGTTTCGAGCAGCTTGTCCGCGGCTTTCTTCCATGCGGCCACATAACGAGGGTGGCTCTCATCGAAATACTTGCCTTTGCCTCCGTTTTCTCCGCCTGTGTTGAACTTGCTAACCAGATCGAAGTGACCGATAATGTCGGCGCCTGTAACTTCAACTACATCGCCAACCAGTTCGTAATACTTCTCGCAAAGGCTGTAAACGTCGCCTCCGAAATCCTCCTCGATTCCCTTTTCCAGCACTTCCGGGTAATCGTCTACGGAAACGTCGGGATATACATAGTGAACCGAACCGATAACATAGTCCCATCTGTCCACAGGGAGATCCGAATAGTAATCCTGCTCGATTCCGCAGTATATGTCTATCTGATCTCCGAACTCCATCTCCAGAGTGCGGATTTCTTCTTCGTATCTGTCTGTATCCTCAACGCTCATGCAGACGCCAACATCAAAGTCCGTATGGCCGTGTCCGGAAAAGCCCAGTGCAACCACGCCTGCATCAAGAGCGGCGAAAACCATCTCTTCAGGTGTGTTCTCGCCGTCGCAGTAGCATGTGTGAGTATGAAAGTTTTTCAGTCCCTTTTTCTCGTCGAAATTCATTTAGTCATTTTCTCCTGCTTTACCTTGTGGTCTATCACATGACGTGATGCAAGTTCCGCCGTAATCTCGTCCAGAGAAATTCCCGCTTCAACCATGAGCACCATTACGTGATATGCCAGGTCGGCAATTTCGTATATGGTCTCCGCCTTGTCTTCTGCCTTTGCGGCAATGATTACCTCTGTGGATTCTTCGCCGACCTTCTTTAATATTTTATCAAGGCCCTTGTCAAAAAGATAGGTGGTATATGAACCTTCTTTTTTCTCGATTTTTCTTCCTTCGATGAGTTCCATGAGACCCTCATAGGAGAACTTCTCGGCCAGAGCCTCGTCGTCATCCTCCTTCATGATAGGATAGTCAAAGCATGACCATGTTCCCAGGTGGCATGCCGGTCCGTCAGGCTGCACTTCAACAACCAGCGCATCCCTGTCGCAGTCTGCCGTAATGGAAACGATGTGCTGATAGTTGCCGCTGGTTTCTCCCTTGAGCCAGAGCTCCTGACGGGATCTGCTCCAGAAGCATGTCAGCTTTTTCTCCATGGAAATCTTCAGGCTCTCTTCATTCATGTATGCCAGAGTCAGAACCTGTTTTGTATTGGTGTCTACCACTATTGCGGGGATGAGTCCCTTCTCATCAAATTTTACTTCGCTGATATCTATCATTTTCCGTCCTTTCAAAGAGAGCTTAAATCTCTCTTGCCGGTATGCCGGCCTTTGTCATTTCCTTCTTCAAATCTGAAATCGCCACTTCGCTGAAGTGGAATATGGATGCGGCCAGACCTGCGTCTATGTCAGGAATTTCAGTGAACAGATCAATGAAGTCCTGAATGCAACCTGCTCCGCCCGATGCTATTACCGGAACCTTGACGGCCTTGCAGACCTCCTTAAGAAGAGGAATGTCGAAGCCCTGCTTCACTCCATCCGTGTCGATGGAATTCACCACAACTTCTCCTGCGCCATCGGCCACGCATCTCTTTATCCAGTCGATTGCCTCCATGCCGGTATTGTCTCTGCCTCCTCTTGAGAAGACTCTGTAGACTCCGTCGATGAGCGCTATATCTACGGATATTACAACGCACTGGTCGCCGTAGAGCTTGGCGGCCTGTCCGATTATCTCAGGATTTCGTATTGCCCCGGAGTTTACGCTGACTTTGTCGGCTCCGCACTTGAGCACTCTGTCGAAATCTTCAAGGGTGCTGATGCCGCCGCCAACAGTAAGAGGAATGAACACCTTGCTTGCGGTTTCCGTCAGTATTTCCGTGAACAGCTTACGGCCTTCGCTTGATGCTGTAATATCATAAAATACCAGTTCATCCGCCCCCTTGCTGGAGTAGAATTCCGCCAGCTCAACAGGTGATGCTACATCTCCCAGCTCTTTAAAATTTATTCCTTTGACAACCCTGCCGTCCTTTACATCCAGGCAGGGGATTATTCTCTTTGTTATCATCTGGCTACCTCTATTGCTTTTTTCAGGTCAATTGCTCCTGTGTAATACGCCTTGCCGATTATGGCTCCATACATTCCGATGTCCGCCAGGCGCCTTACATCGTCTATTGTCGATACACCTCCTGATGCGACAATCTGCAGGCCGAATTCCTTCGACAGGGTTTCATATAGCCTGTGATTTGTTCCCTCCATGGCTCCGTCCTTTGAAATGTCGGTTACGTTGATTCTCTTCACGCCGATCTCCTGCAGCAGCTGGCAGAAAGGAATTACCTCCAGCTCGGACTTCTCGGTCCAGCCCTTAATGGCAATTCGACCGTCCTTAATATCCACGCCCACGACAATTCTGTCGCCGTATTTGCCCACAGCTTCTTCAAGAAATCGTGTGTTTTCCACTGCCGCAGTTCCCAGAATGACAGCGTCAATGCCCGCCGCCATGTACCTGTCGACAACCTCCATGCTTCGGATTCCTCCGCCGATCTCGCAAAAGCAGCCGCTGGCTTCTTTTATTGCAACAACAGTATCGAAGTTTGGAGTATCCCCGTCACGTGCGCCTTCCAGATCCACAATGTGAATCATCTCGGCCCCGCAGTCTGCGAAATCCTTTCCAATTTCGGACGGATTGTCGCCATACACGGTCATATCCTCATACTTACCCTTTAAGAGCCTGACCGCCTTGCCGTCTATTAAATCTATTGCCGGTAAGATAATCATGATTAAGCCTCCATTTCACAGAACGCCTTTAGAATCTTCATTCCAACGTTGCCGCTCTTTTCCGGGTGGAACTGGCATCCGTAGACATTGCCGTCGGCAACTGCCGCAGTCAGTTCTGCTCCGTATTCCGTTACGGCAATCGTGTTCGCCTCACAATCTGTTGCATAGAAGGAGTGAACGAAATATACGCAGTCTCCCTGCTTAATGTATTTGAAGAGGGGATCCTTTTCTCCCTTGAACTTCAGTGCGTTCCATCCGATATGCGGAATCTTGTAATCGGCAGGGGCCACATCCGCAATTGGAACGACGCTGCCCTTTATGAGGCCGAGCCCTTCGTGCTCTCCGTATTCGAAGCTCTTCTCCAGCAGGAGTTGCATACCAAGGCAGATTCCCATGAGCGGTTTTCCTGCCTTTGCAACTTCTGTTACCAGCTCTGCCATTCCCGAATCACGCAGCTTTCTTGCAGCATCCTCATATGCGCCAACGCCGGGCAGAATGATTCTGTCCGCTCCGTGAATGGTCTCGGGATCTGCCGTTACCACGGCATCCTGTCCGATGTATTTAAGTGAACTCTGGAGCGAGAACAGATTTCCAACTCCGTAGTCGATTATTGCTATCACTATAGAACTCCTTTCGTTGACGGAATTTCGTTGGCGAATTCCTCGTCGATCTTTACTGCCGTTTTCATTGCTCTTGCCGTTGCCTTGAACACGCCCTCGATAATGTGGTGGGAATTAGTCCCTGCCAGACGCATCTGGTGAAGAGTGCAGCGGGAGTTTCTCACGAATCCGTACCAGAATTCCAGAATCAGTTCCGTGTCAAAATTCCCTACCTTCTGAGTTGGAATCGTTACATCAAAGGCAAGAAAATCCCTTCCCGAAAAATCCACGGCAGTCAGTATGAGCGCCTCATCCATTGGGATTATGGCATCGCCGTAGCGTATGATACCCTTCTTGTCTCCGAGGGCCTGGTCAAAGGCCTGCCCCAGAGCGATTCCGATATCCTCAACGCTGTGGTGGTCATCAACATAGGTGTCGCCATCGCACTTCAGCTCAATGTCGAACCTGCCGTGTCTGGCAAACAGCGTCAGCATGTGATCCATAAATCCCACACCTGTATCGATGCTGCTCTTTCCCGTTCCATCCAGATTCAGCTTCAGCTGAATATCTGTCTCTGCAGTTTTTCTCTTTATCTCTGCTGTTCTCATTTCAATATCTCCTTAAGAGTTCGAATGAATATTTCCATCTGTTCCGGACTTCCGATGGTTACCCTGTTGTACTGGGCAATGCGCTCCTTCGTAAAGTGGCGGACCAGAACGCCCTGCTTCTTCAGTTCTTCATAGAGCCATCCGCCATCGATGTCCGGGTGTTTCATGAAAACGAAATTGCTTATTGAATCGGTAAGTGCAAAACCAAGAGCCTTCAGCTGCTCAACTGTAGCTGCCCTGGTTTCTGCAATCTTCCCGCAGTTCTCCTGAGTGTATTCGTCGTCCTCCAGAACTCCAATCCCTGCCGCCATGGTCATTGCGTTAATGTTGTAAGGGTTTGTAGAATTTCTGATTGTGTTCAGATCCTGCATAAGCTCTGTGCATCCGACACCGAAACCCAGTCTGGCTCCGGCCATGGATCTGGACTTGGAGAATGTCTGCGTAACCAGCAGGTTATCGTACTTCTCAACCAGAGGGATGCAGCTTTCTGCTCCGAAATCCACATAGGCTTCGTCCACGACTACCACATTGTCCGGATTGGAAGCTATGATGCCTTCTATCTCATCTCTTGCAAGGGCCACTCCCGTATGTGCGTTCGGATTGGCGATGAAAATCGTGCCTCCTGCCTTTGCATAATTCTCAGGTATGATTCTGAAATCCTCGTCCAGTGGAATTTCCCTGTAAGGCACGCTGTTCATGTCGGCGAATACAGGGTAAAAGCCATAGGTTATATCCGGGAAAACGGCGCATGTTTTCTCATCGCAGAAAGCCATGAACGCGAAATTCAGTATTTCATCTGAGCCATTTGTAAGGAGGACGTTTTCTGTGGCTAAAACCGTTCCGTTTTTTTCGTTCAGGTAGGTTGTCAGCTTTTCTGCGAGGCCCCTGCAGTCCGGGTCCGGATATAACTGCAGCTTTTTAATTGCTTCTTCTGCTCTTGCGGCCGCCTTTTCCGAAACGGGATAAGGCGACTCGTTTGTATTCAGTTTTACGTATTTCTGATCCTGAGGCTGTTCGCCGGGAACGTAAGGTTCAAGGTCAGAAAATCTTTCGCTTAAAAATCTGCTCATTATCTTCTTTCTTTATCTGATTATTTCCGCCATTTTCTCGGCTACCTTTTCAATCATTTCATTCTTGAACTTGAAACTGGATTTGTTCGAGATAAGGCGTGCGCTGATTTGCGCAATCTCATCGATTACCTCCAGATTGTTTTCCTTGAGAGTTGTGCCCGTTTCCACCAGATCGACAATTACATCGGAAAGTCCCAGAATCGGTGCCAGCTCTATGGAGCCGTTCAGGTGAATGATATCTATGTCCCTTCCCGTGGAAGCGTAGAACTCCCTGGCAACATTCGTAAACTTTGTTGCCACTCTCAGGTCGCTGGAGTCGTCATCTACATATCCCTTCGGTGCGGCAACTGCCATCCTGCAGCAGCCCGTGTTCAGGTCGAGAAGCTCGTAGACATCCGATCTTGCTTCCATGAGAATGTCCTTTCCCACAACACCGATGTCGGCTGCACCTCTTTCAACATAGATTGCAACATCCGACGGCTTTACCCAGAAATATCTGATGCCCTTTTCCGGGTTTTCGAAAATCAGCTTTCTGTTTTTCTCTTTTATTGACGGGCATTCGAAGCCGGCTGCCTCGAACATGTCATAAACCCTGTCGCCCAGTCTGCCCTTTGGCAGTGCGATGTTCAGCATGTCAGCCACGGATGACCACCTCCTCTCCCTCGAATTTGGCCAGTTTTCCGAGCTCGTCCATGTAAACGGCAAATCCGATCGCTCTGGATTTCCTGTTCATGTTTTCCATGAGCTTGTCATACTGCCCTCCGGAAAGAACGCCGTCCGGAACTCCCTTGATGAAGCCCTTGAAGATTATTCCGTTGTAGTACTTCAGGTCACTGACTACGGAAAAATCTATGTTTATCATCTTTTCAAGGCCTGTGCCTTCGAATGAATTCACTACCATCCTGAGCTTGTCAATGCTGTCCATGTAATCGTAGCTGTTTCCTGCCTTTGCAAAAGCAGCCTCCAGCTCGGGCAGCACCTTCTCCGACTTGCCGTATGTGGTGATGAGCTTTTTCAGAAGTGAGCTCTTGGCCGGACCGATGTCGTACTCGGTGCATACCTGGTCCAGACCGTGGATGTTCTTTTCACCGATGAGCCTGGTGATTTTCTCTTCGGCTTCTCTTGAAACCTTGCAGCTGGTAATGAGCTGGGATAATATGTCCAGATTTGAAATGTCCAGCATGGCCTTGTCCGAGAGAACGTTAAGGCTTTCGGCCGCCAGTCTGAGCACTTCGCAGATGCACTTGTCATCAACGCGGCCAAGACATTCAAGGCCCACCTGCATGATTTCCTTGAAGTAGTGTGTCTTCGGTGAAACTCTGTAAACGTTTTCGTTGTAATAGAGTTTGCGGATATCGTTGCCGATGTGTCTGTTGTTTTTTACTATTGATAATGTTACGTCAGGCTTGAGCGCCATGAGCATTCCGTCGGTATCCGTAAATGTGATAATCGATGCCGAATCCATGAAGTCCCTGTTGGCTGCATAGAGATCGAACGCCTCAAACTTGCTCATCCTGAACATTGAAAAGCCATGACTTGCGTACAGGGCTCGTAGTGCAAACATGGCTTTTTCTTTCTTGCTTAATTCTGCTACTTGAATTTCCATATGTTATCCCAAATGAGTCACCATGCCGTTTATCAATGACTCATTTGGTCTCCTCCTATTCGAATCTTGAAAGAATGGATCTGGCGTGACCTTCAAGTCCCTCCTGACGTGCCAGAAGTGCCACCTTATCCTTCGCATACTTCAGAGCGTCCTCTGTATAATATGTAAATGACATTTTCTTTGTGAAATCGTCAACCGACAGAGGGCTTGCAAATCTTGCCGTACCTGCTGTCGGCAGCGTATGGTTAGGACCTGCGAAGTAGTCGCCCAGTGCTTCCGGACAGTTCTTTCCTACAAATACCGATCCTGCATTCACTACCTTGTCTGCATATTTTTCCGCATTCTTCAGATACAGTTCCAGATGCTCAGGGGCAAGCAGGTTGGCAAGCTCGATAGCTTCATCAATATCATCTGCGATGATGATCTTGCCGTTTACTTCAATTGATTCCTCTGCGATTTCCTTTCTCGGAAGAACCGCCAGCTGTGCATCCAGTTCCTTTCTTACCTTCTTGGCAAGAGTTTCGCTGGTGGTAATGAGAACAGCTGTCGCCATCTTGTCATGCTCTGCCTGTGACAGCATGTCGGCTGCGATGATCTTCGCGTCGTTGCCCTTGTCCGCAACAACCAGAATTTCACTCGGTCCGGCGATCAGGTCGATACCAACCTGTCCGAATACCTGCTTCTTGGCTTCTGCAACATATGCATTGCCCGGTCCGACAATCTTGTCTACTCTAGGTACTGATTCCGTTCCGTATGCCAGAGCTGCAACAGCCTGTGCTCCGCCGATTCTGAACACTCTGTCAACACCTGCAATCTTTGCCGCTACCAGAATTACAGGTGAAATCGTTCCGCCGTCAGTCGGAGGAGATACCATTACTATTTCCTTAACGCCTGCAATCTTTGCAGGAATTGCGTTCATTAAAACAGTGGAAGGATAAGCTGCCGTTCCTCCCGGAATATATATTCCAACCTTCTCCAGAGGAAGAATCTTCTGGGTAAGAGTTACGCCGTCCGCTTCGATGGTGTATCCTTCTTTAAGCTGTTCCTTATGATATGCCGCGATTCTCTCAGCTGCCTCTTCCAGTGTCTTCATTACTTTCTTAGGTACACCTGCAATCGCCTTGTTGATTTCATTCCTGGAGAGTTCCAGTTTCTTAGGCCTTGCTCCGTCAAGGGTTTCGCAGTAGTTGAGCAGGGTAGGATCTCCGCCCATCTTTACGCTGAAAATAATGTTCTCAACAACCTCGCTGACATTTCTTCCTGATCTGTCTCTGATGAGAATGTCATCCAGTGCGTATTCGCCCTTTTTCAAAATCTTAATCATTTTAATTCCTCCGTCTGATTTATTGCATTATTGCGTTATCGCTTTATCTCAATAAATAATTAAAACTGCGCTGATAATATAACACAAGCCCGGTGATTATGTCAACACCGGGCTTGCTTTTTTCATGTGTTATTTATAGTGTCCTTTACAGGCTACTATTTTCACCACATCTTTTTCAACCATATATATAA
Organism: Bacillota bacterium; assembly: GCA_030535275.1. Classification (GTDB taxonomy): domain Bacteria; phylum Bacillota; class Clostridia; order Peptostreptococcales; family Anaerovoracaceae; genus Lentihominibacter. Next base: position 50,510 of record JAUNIQ010000004.1, read on the forward strand.
TCCTGTTCCGTGAATCAATGCGCCTGCTCCAGAATCCAGTCAGATTTCCCCGGAGCCTTTCCGGCTTCCCTAGTCCATTAAAAGGCGTTCTTTGAATCTCTCTAATAATTTCATTTATTCGCCTTAAAGTTTTCTTGTCTTCTTTCTGCCAGTCACAGTACTCTTCCCAGGCACTCTCCAACCACAACACCTTCATCCCTTTTACTCCTCAATTAAATTGTGTTCCTCAAATTTAGCCTCCCCTTTTCTTATTTCCTCCGCTATTTTGCTGAGATACACAATGTTTTTTTCCGAATAAAAAGGATCTACCGTTATTTCAAAGGGTATTCTTTTTTCCCTTGCAACCTTTGTTGCAAATATCGTAAATGCTGCCGTCATTGATAGACCCATGTCTTTGCACGCTTCTTCCATTTTCTTTTTCAGTTCTGTGTCCATTCTGAAATTCACCATTGACTGTGCCATATCTCTTTCCTCCTTTTTGTAAAGCATATTATAGAATAATGCTTTACAAATGTCAATTTTTCTCTTGCTACAATAAAAAAGCCGGACACGGTTTCCCGATGCCCGGCATCATAGGTGCGCGCATTACCTATGTGACCTAGAACAGTCCCGGCCATGCCAGCTGGATGAAATTATATACCAGCTTCAGGCCGTAGAATATGATGATAGCTCCACAGATAATGTTTATAACCCTGATTACTTTATCGCTGATCTTGTCAGCAAGCAGGTTCACGATTGATGACATTCCGAACCACCAGCCCAAAGATGCGAGCCATACTCCAATGATAAACAGGATGCCGGCGCTTCCCGGAAGGGATGCGCGGAATGCACCAAGGAGCATTGTTCCGTCAATGAGAGCCTGCGGGTTGAACCATGTTACAACCATTGCTGTCCATGCTACGTACTTGATATATGCACCGATGGACTTGTTTCTGCCCTTTTCCTCGGCTTCACTGCTTTCAAGGGATCCTCCTGATCTGAGCAGGCCGATTCCGATCCAGATTACAACCAGAGAACCTACTCCCAGGATGATAAGCTGGAGCCATTTAAGTGCACTGATGAGTGCTCCCACTCCGAAGAAGCATGCCGCTGCCAGAGTGATATCGTAAAATGCAACGATACCAGCGGTCACCAGCACTCTGCGCCTCTTCTGTGTCAGCGCTGTATTGATAACGAACAGATTCTGGG
>JAUNIQ010000049.1 GCA_030535275.1 Bacillota bacterium
AACTGGACAGGAACACACCCGAATAGACATGTTCAACAAAGGGCAGCACGAGCGCCATGGTCAAGACCGCCAGAAAGCTCATCTGAAAGCCTGCATTAAAGAGCATGAAGGGGTTTCGTGCCATGACAAGAAGGGCCACGAGAAAGGCCGCATTGCTCAGGTCATATCTCCGCCCTGTCAGAAAGGCAAATGAATGAAGCAAAACCATGAAAACCGCACGTACAACCGAAGGAGAAAAGCCTGCAAGAGCTGCGTAGCCAGTAAAGAAAACGCTGATGAAGCAGAAGAAAACCCAGCCTTTTTTCCATCGCCACAGCCACACGAGAAATCCGTAAATAATGCCTATGTGAAGACCGCTGACTGCCAGAATGTGCGCCGTCCCGTTACGCTGAAAAACCTCCAGAACATCCTGGTCCATTTCACCTTTATCACCAAACATGATCGCTCTGAACAGGGCTGCCGTGTCATTATCCGCATGCCTTGCAACCCTGCTTATATAGTTCTCCCGCAGCAGGAAAAGCCGCCCTTTAACAGAGATTTTTTCATTCTCATCCATGGCGTATTTTTCCCCTGTCATCGTTACAGTAATCCCCTGGGATTTAAGGTAGAGAGCGTAGTCAAAACAGCCCGGATTCCGTCTCCCCTTCGGTGCTTCCGGCTGCCCGCTTACAGCTATTTTCCTGCCGGGCACAAAGCTCTTCTGCTCACTTCCTTCAAGCTCATAAAACCTGACAAGCGCCCTGCCCTCATCGCATTTAACCGTAAGCTGCAGATACTCTTCGTCCACCGAATTCCTTCTCAGTGAGCAGTCGGAAATGACCCCACTGATTTCTGTATTCTCATCTGTTCCGTTATTGCCCAGAAACGCCTCCTGCTGCGCTTCAAATCTGCTGTCACTTATGCAAAAGCAGACCGATCCCATTACATAAAAGACCAGCACCAGCAATGCTGTTATCCTGGCATTCTGCTCCGAACTTAACTGCTTCCGCAACAGCAAAAAAGCCAGCACTCCACCGCCTGCCAGTGTAAGTAGAACGGGAGTGCCGGCATAGTATCCGGTAATAATTGCCGCAGCAAAACCTGTGGCAGCAAATATCAATGGTCTGCGAATCATCCTGCCTTACCTCATTAATCATTAATCCCACAAGAATCCTATCACGACCATTTGTAAATATCAAGCATTATTCCCATTTATTTCCACCATCTTTGTGAAGATATTTTTCACCAAACGCATACTAAATACCCCTTTACTGTGCTATAATGATTACATCTGTTTAATAGCTGATAAATTACATTACTGGAGGATAGAATTTTGTCTGATAACTACAAAGATTTCAACGACGATTTTTTCAGCAAATTTGACGAAATGGCAAATGCGTCCAGCAGGGATAATGTTGGAACAGACACCTATAGTGCTGAAGACGGTGCAGAGGAATTCATGTATAAACCTGACCGCTCACAAAAGATAAAGCCAAGCCGCGCAGAACGCAGCGCAATGGAGGCTGAAGCCGCCGGAACAAGCGAGCGCAAAGCAAAAAGATATGCAAAGGCTGAAAAGAAGAAAGTAAAGGAGTCTGCCAAATCCGCCAAGGAGAAGGCAATCCAGCGCAGCAAGTCAGCAAAAGCCAAGGCCATAGCTGCTTCATCAAAATTCGGAGGAAGTGCTTCCGGTTCAACCAACCGCAAGTCCCTGCCGCCGGAATCAAAGGGCAAAGCGTTTTTCAAAACGCTGGTTTGCGCGTGCCTTATTCTTGTCTTTGCAGTAGGCATCTATGTAGGCATAGTATTCATTAAGGCCCCTGCAATCGATACAGACAATCTCTATTCACATATCAGTCAGCGTTCAGTCATGTATGACCAGGACGGTAAAGAGATTGAGAGTCTATACTTTTCAGACGGAAACAGAACAGTAATTAAATATAAAGATATTCCTGAAGATATGGTCAACGCAATCATTGCCATAGAAGACCAGAAATTTGAGCACCACCACGGCTTCAACTTCATCCGTATGATCGGTGCCATCAAGGAAAGCATATTCGGCGGCGGTGAAATCAGCGGTACTTCAACTGTTACACAGCAGCTCGCCCGTAACGTATACCTGTCCGAAATTAAGAGTCAGCGTTCCATGTCCAGAAAGCTTACGGAAATGTACTGCACTATTGTACTTGAAAAGAAGCTTTCCAAGGAACAGATCATGGAAGCATACCTGAATACGATTTATCTCGGCTTTAATTCCTACGGTCTTGAAGCTGCGGCCGAATCATACTTTAACTGCAAGGCAAAGGATTTGACTCTGGAACAGTGCGTAGCTCTCGCATCTCTTCCTCAGTCTCCTGACACATATGCCCTCGTATACTCGGATTATTACAACAGCATGACTAACCTTCCTAAGATCAAGAAGACCGAATCTGTTACATACAGATATAACGGAGACATGACTCAGGAAAGACGTCACCTTGTTCTCAACAACATGTACAGCATGGGCTTCATCACTGAACAGGAGCGCGACGATGCTACTGCAAAGGCAGACAACCTGAAGAGCGAAATCAAAATCGGTGCAGCTACCGATGCTAGCAGATCATCCTACTTCACAGACTACTGCCTCAAGCAGCTCACTGCTGACCTCATGGAAGAATATAACCTGAGCGAAAGCGATGCTGAAAACATGATTTATACAAAGGGTCTTCAGATTTATACAACCATGGATTCAAACATCCAGAATATCATGGAAGAAGAATTTGCAAAGGACAGCAACTACACTTCCATTTCCTATACAAGAACAAATGAAGACGGAAACCTCGTAAGTGATCAGGGCGTCGTGCTTGCATATAAATACGACTACTACTTCAACGAAAACGATTCATTTGTACTGAAGAAGAAAGAATACAAGACTAATTCCGACGGAGGCATTACTCTGCTGAAGAACAAGCGGCTTAACTTCTTCAGCACTGAAACAGATGCCGGAACAGACATCAGCATTGAATTCAAGGGAATGTTCAAAAAGGAAAACGGCAACTTCTACTTCATTGAAAGCGGTGCCCTCTCCATTCCTCAGGAATACAAATCACTTGATGACAATGGCAACTGCGTAATTTCAGGACAGTTCTTTACTGATTATCCGAACTTCTTCAAGAAAGGCGAAGAGGGATACACAGTTTCAAACGACAACTACAGCCTCAAGCAGAAGGTTCGCCAGCCACAGGCTGCAGCTGTTATCATGGAAAACGAAACAGGAGAAATCAAGGGCATGATGGGTGGCCGAGGTGCTACCGGCAAGCAGCTCTACAACAGAGCAGTTAACCCTAGACAGCCTGGTTCATCAATCAAGCCTATAGCCATATACGGACCTGCCCTTCAGATGAGTTTCGAATATCATGAAGCCAATAAAAAGCTGGCCCTAGATACAAGTGAAGGATCCGACTGGGGTAAATACGTTACTGCAGGCAGTGTAATCAACGATGAGCTTACCAAAGACGGAAACGGCAAGGTATGGCCTCTGAACGATGACCACGGATACCATGGTCCTCAGACCTTCAGGGAAGCCCTTCAGCAGTCACTCAATGTATGCTCATACAAAATCTACAGACAGATTGACGCGAACGTTGGTGCACAGTACTCAATTGACATGCTGAAGAAGTCCGGCATCACAACACTGGACGAAGAGGCAGATGCCAACCCTGCAGCACTTTCACTTGGCGGTCTTACCAAGGGACTTACACCTCTTGAAGAAACTGCCGCTTATGCAGTATTCCCTAACGGCGGAGTATACAAGACTCCAATCTTCTACACCAAGGTTCTCGACGCCGATGGAAATCTGAAATATGAAAAGAAGACAGAAGAGACTCAGGTTTATGACCCTGGCGTAGCATGGATCATGACAGACGTACTCAGAAGCGTTGTTACAAACGGTATAGGCCGAAGCGCATCAATCAGCTCACAGCCTGCTGCCGGCAAGACAGGAACAACAAGTAACATGTACGATATCTGGTTCTCAGGCTTTACACCACAGTACTCAATGGCTCTGTGGATGGGTAATGACATCAACATGTCTGTATCAAACTACTCATACAAGGCAGCTCAGTTCTGGTCTCACATTATGGGACGTGTATGTGCTGATCTTCCAAGAGGCTCATACTTCGAGAGACCTAAGAACGTAATAGTCGTTGGCGGTGAATACTACATCGATGGTACTTATTCCAAGGTTACAAAGAAGAAATCCAAGACAACCGAGGAAACCAGCGAAACTGAAACAACCTTCATGACTGAGGATTCATCGTCTACAGGCGAAGAAACCACCACTACCCAGGGCGGCGGAGAATAACACAATCATGTTTATACTCGCATCAGCGTCACCGAGACGCATTGAAATGTTACAGAATGCCGGCTACGACCCAGTCGTTAAGCCGGCTTCTATTATAGAGAAGCTCCCATTTGAAATGCCTCCGGAAACAGCAACCATGTTTCTGGCTCTCACTAAGGCATCTGCCATACATGATGAGATAATTTCAAAGCAGGGAAACAGGCATTCCGACTGGCCCCCACAGGATGACGAAATCACCATTGTAGCGGCCGATACAGTCGTTGTTTATGATGGAGAGATAATCGGCAAACCTGCCGACGAAAACGAGGCATACGCAATTCTGAGCCGTCTCAGAGGCAGGTCACACCACGTCATAACCGGTTGCTGCATAATCGGACTTGCAGCAGATGAGGCTCCGGCTACACGCTGCTTCTACGAGGATTCCGAAGTCTTCTTCAAGAACTTCCCTCTCGATGAACTGCGGGCCTATGTCAAGACAGATGAGCCCTATGACAAGGCAGGCGGATATGCGGTTCAGGAAACCTTCGGCCAGTACATTGACCATGTTGACGGAGACCTGGACAATGTAATCGGCCTTCCCCTCACCCGCCTTAAACAGTATATTGACTAATCAATGGGAGCGCAGACAAAAGTCCTGCGCTCCTTTTTTATGATTTAATATGGATGTTGTGGAGGGCGGCAGCCCGAGTTTTGCCGGTCTTCTATTCTCAGCGAATGAGCCTTTGCAATTGTCAGCGACGAGGACTGCTGCTGTCGGCCCTTTGCGCCCTTCACAACAGACACTGGCTCAATCATTAAAAAAGGTGCATGCAGGACTTACGTCCCGCAGGCACCTTTATTAATTAAGTGAACTTTCAACTGATTCAATAACGAATTATATTATGTTGATAAGTTTAACGCTTATTTTGTTGAAGCGTCATAGAGAGCTTCTGCGTTGTCCCACTCAGCAATGATTTCAGGAATTACCTTGTACAGGTCTCCTACGATGCCGTAGTCAGCAACTTCGAAGATAGGAGCGTCAGCATCCTTGTTGATTGCAACGATGCAATCTGATGTCTGCATTCCTGCCAGATGCTGGATAGCACCGGAGATACCGCAAGCGAAGTAGATCTTAGGCTTTACAGTAGTACCAGTCTGTCCAACCTGGTGTGAGTGATCAATCCAGCCAGCGTCAACTGCTGCACGGGATGAACCTACAACTCCGCCAACCTTGTCAGCGAACTTCTTAATAAGTTCAAATCCTGATGCATCGCCGAGTCCTCTTCCGCCTGAGCAGATGATGTCAGCGTCAGTCAGTGATACCATTTCCTTAGCGGACTTAACGATGTCCTTAATAGTGATGTGGATATCAGCTTCTGATACAGTAGTCTTAGCTTCTACAACTTCTCCCTTAGCTCCTGCAACAGGTTCTCTCTTCTGCATTACGCCAGGACGAACTGTTGACATCTGAGGTCTAGTTCTTGGGCAAATGATAGTAGCCATCAGGTTACCACCGAATGCAGGACGAGTCTGCTTGATACCAGTTGATGGATCGTTAGGGTCCAGAGTTGAAGTATCAAGAGTAGTGTTCTTTGAAGTGTATTCAATGTAGCTTGAAACTCTTACGTCCAGTCTTGTACAGTCAGCTGTCAGACCAGTGTTGCATCTAGCAGCAATTCTTGGAGCAAAGTCTCTACCAATGTGAGTTGCACCATACAGTACGATTTCTGGCTTGTATTCGTCGATAGCTTCCTTCAGAGCGTAAGTGTATCCGTCTGTAGTGTAGTTCTTCAGCAGTGGGCTTGCAATCTTGTAAACCTTTTCTGCACCGTATGCGAAGCATTCGTCAACCAGTGGAGCGATGTCTTCTTCAGCACCGATCAGAACTGCGCATACCTGTGTATCTTCGCTGATTTCCTTAGCCAGTCTGTAGCCTTCGCCAATCAGTTCCAGAGCAACGTTCATCAGCTTGCCCTGTCTCTGTTCTGCAAATACCCAAACATGCTTGTAGTCGCCCAGGTCAGCCTGTACTTCAATTTTCTTTTCTTCGATAGCACCAAACTTACATGAAGTTAAACACTGGTTACAGAAGTCGCAGCTTGGGCCGATAGCAGCAACCTTACCAAGCTTGTTGCCATCATACTTTTCGAAATAAAATGCATCCTTAGGGCAGCTCTTGAAGCACTGTCCGCATCCTATACATTTTTCTTTTATAATGTTAATAGCCATTTAAATTTCCTCCTCCTTCTTAGATTACATGCTTACCCTTGAGCTTGATCAGTAAGTTCTTAGCCTGAGCATTTTCAGTATCGCCTTCGATCTTAACGCCTGGCTGCTTTGGAGCAGGTGTAAATGATCTGAATACGTTTGTAGGTGATGCTTCAAGACCAACCTTAGTCAGGTCAACTTCGATGTCCTTAGCATTCCAAACCTTCATTTCCTTGTCACCATAGATGCCGGCAATAGTCATGTATCTAGGAGTGTTCAGTTCTTTGATCGTAGTCAGCAGGCATGGGAGTGCAACTTCGATGAGTTCATAACCGTCTTCCAGCTGTCTCTTTACTGTTACAGTCTTTCTGTCGTCAGCAATTTCAAATTCTTCTACGTATGATACCTGTGGGAGACCCAGCTTTTCTGCCAGCTGTGGTCCAACCTGTGCAGTATCTCCGTCGATAGCCTGTCTGCCAGTGAAGATCAGGTCATAGTCGCCATTGTCCTTAACCCATCTCTTTACTGCAGCTTCCAGAGTGTTTGATGTAGCCCATGTATCTGAACCACCAACTGCTCTGTCTGATACCAGGATACCTTCATCAGCGCCCTTAGCGATACATTCAAACAGAAGATCGTTAGCCTGTGGAGGTCCCATTGTGATGACTGTAATGTGAACGTCATCAAACTTGTCTTTAATCTGTAATGCCTGTTCCAGAGCATTAGCATCGTCGTTGTTCAGGATGCTAGGAACGCCATCTCTGATCAGTGTACCAGTCTTAGGGTTGATCTTGATAACGTTAGTATCAGGAACCTGCTTTGCGCATACTATAATATTAAATGCCATTTGTAATTCCTCCTATCTAATTATTTACCAAGAACTGATGCAGCGATAACCATTCTCTGAACTTCTGAAGTTCCTTCATAGATTTCAGTGATCTTAGCGTCTCTCATCATTCTTTCTACTGGATAATCCTTAGTGTAGCCATATCCGCCGTGGAGCTGTACGCACTTTGTAGTAACGTGCATAGCAGTTTCAGCAGCAAACAGCTTAGCCATTGCAGCAGCAGGACCATAAGCCAGATGCTTGTCCTTCATGTCAGCAGCTCTGTAAACCAGAAGTCTTGCAGCCTGGATCTGAGTTTCCAGATCAGCTACTACGAACTGCAGTGCCTGGAACTTTGACAGGCTCTTTCCGAACTGCTTTCTAGCCTTCATGTATTCAACAGTTACATCCAGAGCACCCTGTGCAATACCCAGAGCCTGTGAAGCGATACCAATACGTCCGCCGTCCAGAGTTGACATAGCAACCTTGAAGCCCTGTCCTTCCTCGCCCAGAAGTCTGTCTGCAGGAATTCTGCAGTTCTGGAAAATCAGTTCTGTTGTTGATGAAGCACAGATACCCATCTTGTCTTCAGTCTTACCGATTGAGAAGCCTTCATCACCCTTTTCAACGATGAATGCTGTGATTCCGTGGTTGCCCTTTGACTTGTCAGTCATAGCCATTACTACGAAAGTATCAGCATATCCGCCGTTTGTGATGAATACCTTAGCTCCGTTAAGTACGTAGAAATCTCCGTCCTTTTCTGCTCTTGTCTGCTGTCCAGATGCATCTGTACCAGCGTTTGGTTCAGTAAGTCCGAATGCTCCAAGCTTCTTTCCTGAAAGCAGGTCTGGCAGATACTTCTGCTTCTGCTCTTCAGTACCATAGTTGAAGATTGGCCAGCAGCACAGTGAAGTGTGAGCTGAACAGATAACGCCTGTTGATGCGCACTTCTTTGAAAGTTCTTCAACTGTGATAGCGTAGGAGATGTGGTCTCCGCCTGCTCCACCATACTCTGTTGGGAACGGAACGCCGAGTAATCCGTATTTAGCCATCTTTTCTACAGTTTCTTCTGGGAATCTATGTTCCGCATCGATATCTGCAGCAAGAGGTTCAACTTCGGTTTCGGCAAAATCGCGTACCATTTTTCTTACGAATTCTTGTTCCTTCGTCAGTGAAAAGTTCATTATATTGCCTCCTTAATTAATAATAACGTTTGTTACTTTTATAACAAATCATACCACGCTAATTAAACCATAAATCCCCCTTTATTACAAGGGGGATTTAGTACTATCCTACTATTGATATGTTATTATTTTGCTCTCTTTATTTTTCTTTCATTGAACCTTTGCGATAAGCCTCAACGAGGGCCTTGAGTTCCTCTCTTTCTCGTATCAGTTCAAGACCGAGATCCGTGTCTCCGACAAGTACACGTTTAGGCATGTTACGCACTACGGTAATCTGAGGATGATGGAATACCTGGCTGCCGTCCTCCTTAAGAGGGCTGTATGGCTTGTGCTCTGCAAGAGCCATGTATCTTGAGTTAATGAAGAAGGTGTATCCCGCAATTCCTGTGGTCTTCTGATATGCCTTCGACATTCCGCCGTCGATGATAAACAGCTTTCCACCACCCTTTATTGGGCTTTCACCGTCCTTAATCTTTACGGGAACATGGCCGTTGAGAATTATTGATTTATCCGGATCCAGTCCGAATTCAGTAAGGATGCTGTCCACAACCTCCTCCTTCTCAATCAGCTTATAGTACGGCACTGTGTTTTCCTTGTGAGTCTTCTTGTCATCTATGAAGCATCTCTCAAGAGTTGTCATCTGGTCTTTTCCAAAGAGCGGACTGTTGGCCGAAAGCCACAGATACCACATGATATCTCCGTTGTATCCGGATTCCTCATAATCCTGAGGATTGAAGTATGCCTCTCTTACAAGCTCATCCAGATAATCCATGTAGGCCTTGCCTGAGAGGGTACGTCCGTTTATTGTACACTCCTTGAATGAGCCGTCCTTGTTCATTGGAATGCAGCCGTGGAAGAGCAGGTTTCCGTTACAGATGGTGTAGAGCGAACCATGAGTAAACATGAATTTAATGTGCTCCTGCAGCTTGTCATTGAGAGTGAAGCCCGGCTCGATGGCATCGAGCATAGCCTCCTCATCCTTCGTCAGCTTGTACGGATCCTTCGGGTCAATGGTCGGGAAGTTTTTATCATTAAGCTCATACTCACCGCTTGGAAGAGTGATTGTTCCCTTCTTGTAATCAATCTTGTCCAGAAGAAGTCTGTTTTCAAGATGATATTCCGGGTGAGCCATTATGCGCTGTCCCTCAACCTTGAACTGGCATATTGAAATTGCCTTGTTCATCTTGGCTGCAAGCTGATCGTCTATCGGATCGTATTTGTTTTCTTCAATGGTTTTCGGCATCCATACTGTGCATGGATCATCGCCGTAAACCTTTTCAGCCATTGTTGCCAGCGGTCTCAGATTAATGCCGTATCCGACCTCGAGCATGTCGAAGTTGTTGTATTTGATATTAATTCTCAGAACATTGGTAATGCAGGACCAGCTTCCTGTTGCCGCTCCCATCCAGAGGATGTCATGATTGCCCCACTGGAAATCCACATCGTGGAAATGCATGAGATAATCCATGATCTTATCCGGTGCTGAACCTCTGTCCCAGATATCTCCGATGATGTGAAGCTTGTCAACAGCCAGGTTGCTGATTACTTCGGTCATCTCGATAATGAAGTCTTCTGCCTCATCGCATTCAACAATGGTGTCAATGATTTTCACATAGTAATCACCCATGTTGTACTTTGAATCCGCATGGAGCAGTTCGTCAATGATGTAAGCATACTGCTTTGGCAGTCTTTTACGAACCTTTGACTGTGTATATTTATTGGTTACAGATTTCAGAACCTGTGTCAGCTGTCTGATTGCATCCTTGCACCACTTGTCAAAATCTTCTTCAGACTCCCATCTTCGGGCTATTTCTGCCTTTGCATTATATACGAGTGCTGCCAGTGCATCTCTCTCTTCAATGGAGAGTGTCGGCCCGAAAATATCGTCGATTTTGTCTCTTATTACGCCGGATGCGCTCTTGAGCATGTGAACAAAAGCATCGTGCTCACCGTGAAGATCGCTGAGAAAGTACTCTGTGCCCTTTGGCAGGCTGAGAATTGCACTCAGATTAACTATTTCCTCTGTAGCCGACTTAATGTCCGGATACTGTTTTGAAAGGTTCTTCAGTAATGCTCTGTTAATCAATTGAGTCCCTCCTGTTCTTCTGTTCATAGTACTGCCTGTCTCGCATTTTCCAGTATACTCTAAGCAAAACCAGGCCGCCTGCAATGAATACTATGGCGACAACCAGTGCTATTATTCCGAATAGTGTTGACTTGCCCATTTTATTCTCCCGTCTTAAAAGCCCGCCTGATTTGGCGGGCCCTATTTCAAGTTATCTTCCGTAACCTGTAAATTTCTTTTCCTTGGCAGTCGGGCGCAGTACATCTGCTGATGCCGGCTGCGGATTGTATACTCTGTATTCACCATAGTCATTTCTGTCAGAAACAGGAATGAGTCCTGACATGGCGTAGCCACCCTGACCCGGAGCACAGTTTACTCTGAAAAGATAATTATCTGTGCCAACTATTCTCAGAACAGTAACAACTGAAACATCATTTCTCTTTTCTGATCCAAGAATTTTAAATGATTTAAGATGTGTCTTTGACAGTCTCTCTTTAACAGCCTTTTCAGCCGCCTTATCTCTGATTTTCTTTTCCTTAGCCATGAGTTATCCTCCCGCCACATTTACAACTTATACATATATAATACAAAAAATGCATTTTTACGTCAATGTGATTATTTTCTTCGAGCTCTCGAGCGCGCATGCCTCCTGCTGTCCGCTCTCTTCTTGGCATCATAGCGTCTTCTTGTCTTTGGTTTCATTACAGAATAACCGAATCTGCCGATTTCCTCTTTCTTCAGCGGATAATAATGTCCGTGGCAGTATGCCAGAAGTCCGGCCTTTTCGTAATGAA
>JAUNIQ010000050.1:0-381 GCA_030535275.1 Bacillota bacterium
AAGCTTAAGGTAAAAGTCACAACAGATTCAGAAGCAATGGAGAAGCTCATAGCAGAATCGCTTCCGGGCGGGATAAGGATTGCAGAAGGAACTCAGTTCGAAGCTCCACTAAAAGACACCATCGCCGATTCCTACAAGCGCCTCATAGCTCCGTCAATTGAGCGAGAAATGAGGAACATGCTTACTGAGAAAGCCGAAGCCGAAGCCGTTAAGCTCTTTGCGAAGAACACCGAAAAGCTGCTCATGGTACCACCTGTAAAAGGCGCCCGCATCATAGCTATTGACCCGGGCTACAGAACAGGCTGCAAGGTTGCGGTTCTTGACGAGACTGGCAAGCTCAAGGCTTATACAACAGTATATCCGACCGAGCCGAAGAAGGAA
>JAUNIQ010000050.1:391-11362 GCA_030535275.1 Bacillota bacterium
AATCGCCAAGACTGAGGCGACCCTGAATAAATTCGTCGATAAATACAACATCAACACCATCGTTGTGGGCAACGGAACAGCATCCAGAGAGACCGAGGAAGTCGTTGCTGGATTCATTAAAAAATATGCAAAGGCAAACCCGCAGGCCCCGGAAATAAAATATACAATAGTAAATGAGGCAGGAGCATCCGTTTACTCAGCATCAAAGCTGGCAACAGAAGAATATCCTGATCTGGATGTAACAGTAAGAGGAGCCATGTCACTTGGAAGAAGGCTTCAGGATCCACTGGCGGAGCTGGTAAAGATTCCGACAAAGAGTATCGGCGTAGGCCAGTACCAGCACGACATTAACCAGAAGCTTCTTGAAGGGGCTCTGGATAATGTAGTCGAGGATTGCGTAAACAGAGTAGGCGTTGAACTCAATACTGCATCGCCGTCACTTCTTGCACACGTTGCGGGAATTAACATGGGAATCGCCCGAAACATAGTGGCCTACAGAGAAGAAAACGGCATTTTCACCGACAGAAAGCAGCTGAAGAAGGTCCCTAAGCTTGGCGAAAAAGCCTATGGCCAGTGCGCCGGATTCATTCGCATTGCCGAAGGAAAGAACCCTCTGGACAACACAGCGGTTCACCCTGAATCCTATAAGGCAGCCGAGACCATGCTGGCAAAACTGGGATATGACAAGAAGGCCCTTGCAGGCGAGGACGCTGGATTCGCGGATATAGAGGAACGCATCTGGGAAATGTACGGAGAAGATGAAAAGCCAAAGCTTCAGGGCGGTCGCGTGAAGGGCTTTGCGGCTCTCAACGAGATTGCAAAAGCATCAGACGACAGCAAGCCAAAGCGCAACATGAAAAAGGCAATCGAAAAGCTTGCAGCTGACCTCGACATAGGGGCACCGACACTTACGGACATCATCGCCGAAATGAAGAAGCCGGGAAGAGATCCCCGTGAAGACGCGCCTGAAGTAATTTTCAGAAACGACGTCAGATCATTTGATGACCTTAAAATCGACATGGAGCTTGAAGGAACAGTGAGAAACGTAGTTGACTTCGGAGCATTCGTTGATATCGGCGTCAAGAACGATGGTCTGGTGCACATAAGCCAGATGAGCAAAAAATACATCAAACATCCGATGGAAGTAGTATCCGTAGGCGATACCGTTAAAGTAAGGATAATCAAGATAGATTACGATAAACAGAAGATAGGACTGAGCATGATATGATGATTCATGATATAGCACCATATAAATTCAATGTGGCATATGTAAACTGCCGGCCGGAAGAAAATGATTTCATCATCCTGATGAGAGGCGGTGCGATTCTCGTCAGGACTGATGAAGACTCAATTGAGTTTCCTGTATGGGCAGATGCAAAGTCAATACTCGACATTGACATAGAAAGCTGCGATGCCAGATATCTCTTTGAAATAGAAGGCGCAGGAAGGTTTTTCTTTGTATGGCAGGGAATGTCCGATGACATTATAGAAATTCTGATTAACAACGGCTATGAACTCATGACACAGAGAAATGTGCAGTTTCATAAGCCGCGCTGGGCTGCTTTTGCAGGAACCACGGCATGTCACTTTGCCAGATGGTATGAGGAAAACAGGTTCTGCGGTAAATGCGGAGGGCCGATGACATTCGATGACGTGGAGCGCATGGTATACTGTGAGAAGTGCAAGATACCTGTCTATCCGCGCATAAATCCGGTAGTTATCGTCGGCATTTGCGATGGCGACAGAATTCTGCTTGTAAAATACGCGGGCGGAGAATACCATAAATACTGTCTCGTTGCAGGTTTCATGGAAGCCGGCGAGAGCGTAGAGGACGCTGTTAAGCGAGAGGTCTTTGAAGAAACCGGAATACACGTTAAAAATATTCGTTATTACAAGAGTCAGCCGTGGGCAATGTCAGGCTCCATGATACTGGGAGTCTACTGCGACCTGGACGGTTCGGATCAGGTGTCGCTCAATGATGGCGAGCTTGCCGTTGCCGAATGGTTTAACAGGGAAGATGTTCCTTACGGAGATGAGGGCATATCCGTTACTGCTGAGCTGATGAACGGCTTTATTGAAGGGAAAGAAAAATGAAACTCGTAAGCAAAAAATTTGATGAACTTACCGCTCCTGAACTCTATGAAATCATGAGAGCAAGAAACGAAATTTTCGTAATCGAGCAGAACTGCATCTACCAGGACTGTGATGACTGCGATTACGGATATCACGTTTACTATGCAGATGATGAGGGCAAGGTTCATGCCTACATGAGAATCTATGAGATTCAGGAAGAGGATGCAGTAGTAAAGTATGAAGGAAGAGAAATCTGGTGCAACAACCTGACTCCCGAGCAGCTGGAAAAATCCGAGTACGTCTGCGGAGGACCGTGCAAGGTGCCTACAGTTCAGATGGGCAGAGTCCTGACGATCAGACATGGGGAAGGCCTTGGCGGCAAGCTGCTTGAAGAGGGAATAAAGGTTGCCTGGGACAAGATGGGTGCCGAGAGAATCTTCATAGAAGCTGAATCCGATGTTATCGGCTATTATGAAAAGGCAGGATTC
This sequence comes from Bacillota bacterium, assembly GCA_030535275.1. Lineage (GTDB taxonomy): Bacteria > Bacillota > Clostridia > Peptostreptococcales > Anaerovoracaceae > Lentihominibacter. The sequence goes on from JAUNIQ010000050.1 coordinate 2,953, forward strand.
AAGGCAATTTCAGGCGAGTTCTCAAAGGATGAGATTCCGCACGTTCAGATGGAGCTGTTTAAATAGAACAAATGGCGTAAATAAGGCTTGTCGGGCGGATGTGGTGTAGTGGTAACATACCAGCTTCCCAAGCTGAGGTTGGGGGTTCGATTCCCCTCATCCGCTCCATTAAAATAGGACTTGCCAAAGCGGTATTTCACTGTTATAATATCACGGTGTGATTGTACCTGAAGCTTAGTTGTCCGACACTCCGACGGCTACTCAGCGTCAGGCGAATAAATAATAAGGAGGAAACAATAATGATCACTACAGAAAAGAAAGCAGAAATTATCAAAGAGTATCAGTTAAAGGAAGGCGACACAGGTTCCCCTGAAGTACAGGTTGCAATTCTTACTTACAGAATCAACGATCTGAACGAACACCTTAAGGAACACCACAAGGACCACCACTCAAGAAGAGGACTTCTGAAGATGGTAGGACAGAGAAGAAACCTGCTCAACTATCTGAAGGAAACTGACCTTGAAAGATACAGAGCACTCATCGCTAAGCTGGGACTCAGAAAATAATGGATTTAATGGCGGGGCAATGTTGCACCCGCCTTTTATCGTTTATATGCAGCCGTTAAATACGGCAATTCAGCCGCTGTCTTCGCGGCAAGGAAGTAAATTTACAGGAGGTAGTTGTAAATTATGAAGTACGAAGATTATAAGACATTTCAGACAGCCATCGGCGGCAAACTGCTCGAAGTAGAAATCGGCAAGGTTTGCGAACTGGCAAACGGACAGGCATGGGTTAAGTACGGTGATACCGTAGTTAACGTAACAGCATGCGCATCAAAGGAACCTAGACCTGACATCGATTTCTTCCCGCTCTCATGCGATTATGAAGAAAAGATGTACGCAGCAGGAAAGATTCCTGGAGGATTCATCAAGAGAGAGGGCAGACCAAGCGAGAGAGCAATCCTCTGCTCAAGACTCATGGACAGACCTTTAAGACCTCTGTTCCCAAAGGGATTCTTCAATGACGTTCAGGTTGTAGCAACAGTAATGTGCGTTGACAACGATGCACCTAGCGAAATCGCAGCCATGATCGGTTCATCAATCGCACTGTCAATCTCAGACATTCCGTGGGAAGGACCCACAGGTTCAGTAGTAGTTGGAATGGTTGACGGAAAGTTCATCATCAATCCGTCAGAAGCTCAGAGAGCTGAGTCATGCATGCACATGACAGTTGCCGGAACAAAGGATGCAATCATGATGGTAGAAGCAGGCGCTCAGGAAGTTCCTGAAGACGTAATGCTGGACGCAATCATGTTCGCACATGAAGAGATCAAGAAGATCGTTGCCTTCATCGAAGAGATTGTTGCAGAATGCGGCAAGCCAAAGATGGAAATCGAACTGTACAAGGTTCCTGAAGATATCGACCAGGCAGTTCGTGGTTTTGCAGAAGACAAGATGAGAACTGCAATCCAGACTGTTGACAAGCTTGAAAGACAGGAAAACATGGATGCTGTTGAGGCAGAAGCCAAAGAGCATTTCGAAGAAATCTATCCTGACAATTCCAAGGACATCAACAGCGTTCTTTACAATATTACAAAAGAACAGGTTAGAAGAATGATCCTCGACGAGGGCGTAAGACCTGACAACCGTAAACTCGACGAAATCAGACCACTGTGGATTGACCACGGCGTTCTGCCTAGAACTCACGGTTCAGGCCTCTTCAAGAGAGGGCAGACTCAGGTTCTGTCAATCTGTACATTGGGACTTCTCTCAGAAAAGCAGACTATCGACGGAATCACAGAACAGACTGAAAAGAGATACATGCACCACTACAACTTCCCGCCTTACTCAGTAGGTGAAGCAGGAAGAATGAAGAGCCCGGGCAGAAGAGAAATCGGACACGGCGCACTTGCAGAAAGAGCACTTATTCCGGTACTTCCTGATGAAGAAGAATTCCCATACGCAATCAGAGTCGTATCAGAAGTTCTCTCATCAAACGGATCAACTTCAATGGGTTCAACATGCGGTTCATGTCTGGCACTGATGGATGCCGGCGTTCCAATCAAGGCACCTGTAGCTGGTATCGCAATGGGACTTATCGAAAGAGTTGAAGAAGACGGTTCATCAAAGATGGCCATCCTCTCAGACATACAGGGAATGGAAGACTTCCTGGGCGACATGGACTTCAAGGTAACAGGAACAGCCAAGGGCGTTACTGCTATCCAGATGGACATCAAGGTTCACGGACTTTCAAGAGAGATTCTGGAACAGGCACTGGCTCAGGCAAAGGCAGGCAGAATGCACATTATGGAAGCTATGCTTGAAGATATTCCTGAACCTAACAAGGAACTGTCACCATATGCTCCAAGAATCATCACCATGCAGATTAACCCTGACCAGATCAGAGTTGTCATCGGTAAGGGCGGAGAAACAATCAACGGTATTATCGACAGAACAGGCGTTAAGATTGACATTAACGACGAAGGTCTCGTATTCATCGCATCACCTGACGGTGAAAGCCTTGAAGCAGCCAAGAAGGAAATCGAAATGCTGGTTAAGGAGCCTGAACCGGGCGAAATCTACACTGGTAAGGTTACCCGCATCATGAACTTCGGTGCATTCGTTGAAATCCTCCCTGGCAAGGAAGGCCTTGTTCACATCAGCAAGATTGCCAAGGAAAGAATTGACAAGGTTGAGGACGTTCTCAACGTAGGCGACGAGGTAACAGTAAAGGTTATCGAAATCGACTCACAGGGAAGAATCAATCTGAGCAGAAAGGATCTGCTGTAAAGACAAATATTAAAAGAGTTCGGCTTATGCCGGACTCTTTTTGTGTTATAATGATTCCGTATTAAGGAGGTACGGAAATGACTGATTTCAGAAGACCTACAATGCTGATGATTCTGGACGGCTACGGCATGAATCCGGAAAAGGAAGGCAATGCAATTGCAAAGGCAGACAAGCCGCATCTGGATGCGATTTTTGATAAATATCCGCACACGACAATAAAGGCGTGCGGGCTTGGCGTGGGGCTGCCTGAGGGGCAGATGGGCAACTCCGAGGTTGGACATCTTAACATAGGCGCAGGCAGGATTGTATATCAGGATCTGACCATGATTACGAAGGCAATTGAAGATGGCGACTTTTTCGAGAATCCTGCTTTTGCAAAGGCAATAGACCATGTTATCAAAAACAATTCCACACTGCATCTGCAGGGACTTCTGTCCGACGGCGGTGTGCACAGCCATATAACACATCTGATGGCGCTTATTGATCTGGCAAAGATAAAGGGCGTTGAAAAACTGGTTGTTCACTGTTTCCTGGATGGACGTGATGTTCCGCCAAGATGCGCCCTGAAGTACATGGACATGCTGACAGAGCACATGGAGAAGACAGGTCTCGGAAGAGTTGGAATAGTAAGCGGCAGATATTATGCCATGGACAGAGACAAGCGCTGGGAAAGACTTGAGAAGGCATATGATGCAATGACAATAAGCGAAGGTCTTCACGCGGCTACCGGTCAGGCGGCCATTGAAGAAGCATACGGACGCGATGAAAATGACGAATTCGTTCTGCCGACTATCGTTGATGGAGACGGGGCATATGCTGAAGGTTTTGTAAATGACGGAGATTCCATTATCATGTTCAATTTCAGACCTGACAGAGCCCGTGAGATTACGAGAGCTTTTATGGACCCTGACTTTGATAAAATGGCATTCGAAAGAAAGAAGAAGCTCAGTGACATCTGTTACATATGCATGACACAGTACGATGCGGAAATGCCGAATGTAACTCTGGCATATCCGCCGGAAACGCCTGCAAACACTCTGGGAGTTTACATTTCGAATCTTGGACTTCACCAGCTGAGGATTGCCGAAACTGAAAAATATGCACATGTAACATTCTTCTTTAACGGCGGTGTTGAAGAGCCTGAAAAGAATGAGGACAGAATTCTGGTTCCTTCACCGAGTGTTGCAACATACGACCTGCAGCCGGAGATGAGCGCTCCGCAGGTTACTGATAAGGTTGTTGAAGCAATTAATTCTGATAAATACGACCTGATTATCCTGAACTATGCCAATGCTGACATGGTAGGTCATACAGGTGTAATGGACGCGGCAGTCAAGGCAATAGAAACCCTTGATGAATGCGTTCCGAAGGTTGTAGATGCAGTGCTGGCAAAGGGCGGACAGATACTCCTGACAGCGGATCACGGAAATGCCGATGTTATGCTTGCAGAGGACGGCAGTCCTATGACCGCACACTCGCTTAGCCTTGTGCCGCTGGTGAACATATCCGAGAATCCGGCGCCGCTTAAGGAAGGTGGAAGACTCTGCGATCTGGCACCTACATTACTGAAAATGATGAATCTGGATATTCCTGCAGAGATGACAGGAAAACCACTCGTATAAAACAATTATTATTTAGGAGGATATAATATGAAGATTTTGCTTTTGGCAGGAAGCCCGAGAAAAAACGGAAACTCATCAGCAATGGCTGATGCTTTTGCAGCCGGTGCACAGAGTGTCGGTCATGAAGTTGTAAGATTTGATGTTGCCAGAATGAACATTGGCGGATGCAAGGGATGCGAATTCTGTCACATTCAGGGCGAAGGTCAGTGCATCCAGCAGGATGACATGAATGAGATCTATCCGCATCTTATGGACTGCGATGCTATTGTTTTTGCATCTGCCGTATATTACTGGACTCTCACAGCTCAGCTTCAGGCTGTACTGCACAGATTCTATGCAATCGGCCGACCTGCAAAGGCAACCAAGTTCGCATACATGCTCAGCTCGGAATCACCTGATGTATATGATGCAATTGACAGCCAGCTGAAGGATGCATTTGATTTCATGGGAATTGAAATCGTTGGAAGAATTGTTTCCAATGAGGAGGCTCAGGAAAACAAGGCGCAGTTTAAACTGGATGAATGTGCTGCACTGGGTATCAATATCTAAGGAGTAACAGATGGACTGGACAAGGGAACAGGGATTAGCAATTGAAACAACGGGAAAGAATATTCTCGTATCAGCAGCAGCGGGGTCAGGAAAGACCACCGTTCTTGTTGAGCGCATAAAAAATCTTGTAATAAATGAGGGAGCGGACATTGACCGCTTCCTCATTACTACTTTCACTAAGGCGGCTGCTTCGGAAATGAAGGAGCGTCTGGAGAAGGCCATAAGAAAAGAAATGGATGAACCGGGTGCTGACAGGGCAAGACTGAGCACACAGCTGCAGCTTCTGCCGGGAGCCAGCATAGGGACATTCCATTCATTTGCCATTAATATAATCCGTCAGTATTTTTATCTGACCGACCTGGAACCGGGATTTGGAGTAGCAGATGATGTTCAGGGCGGAATCATGAAGCGAGAAGCTCTGGATGAGGTCTTCGAACGCAGATACAATGAGGATTACGACAGATTCAGACCGTTTCTTCTTAAGTACAGCACCGATAAGGGCGATGACAGGCTTAAGGACAACATCATGGATACCTATAAGACACTGGTCAGCATTCCGGATTACATTGACTGGGCAAGGGAAATGGCTCAGAAGCTTGACAGTGAGGACCCCATTGAGGAAATAGGCGGTTACGGCATTGTTATTGAACAGATTCTGGAGAATCTTGCTGAAGCTGAAGAAATATATTATGAATTCGCTGAAATGCTCAATGATCCGGCGACTCAGATGAATTATAAGATTGCCAAAGATAATGCCAATGCGATTAGCGGATATTTCGACACAGTAAGAACCGCACTTACAGGTGAAACTGACAATCTCAGAGAAGTAATAGAAAAATTTGATTCAGAATATCTGAAATTCAAGCTTCCTAACCAGAAGTGGAATGACGAAGGTCTGGACGATCAGGGAAGGAAGCCTTATCTGGACAGAAAGAAGAAGGCCGATGAGAAAAAGAATAAGGCAAAGGCACTTCTCGAGACCGATTTCGACAAACTGAACAATGACATGAAGGCTGTCTATGAGGACACCCTTTACTATATAGATATAATTGAAGAATTAGTTAAGGCCTTTAGAGCAAAGAAGGCTGCTGAGAATCTCATTGATTTTGATGACGCCATGCATTACGCCATCGAAATTCTCAAGAACAGCGATGCGGCAGATGAACTGAGGGAAAAATTCGATTACATATTCATCGACGAGTATCAGGACAGCAACTACCTGCAGGAGGTCATCGTAGGAAGAATAGCCCGGGAAGACAATCTGTTCATGGTTGGCGACGTCAAGCAGTGCATTTACAAGTTCAGACTTGCGGAGCCTGAAATGTTTACAGCCAAGGCTCGAAATTATGACAGCGATGAGGACGAAAACAGCATTCTCATTAATCTGAACAGCAATTACAGGAGCAAAATGAACGTTACCGGTCCTGTAAATGATATTTTTGCGGGAGTAATGGAGGGCTACGACGATAGAGCCCGACTGAACTGCACCGCACCCGATGAATATCCGGGCATGCCGGCCAGACTGCATGTCATAAACAGGGAAGACTTTGACGAGGACGCACCTGAAAAGATTGAGGCAGAGGCGGCAGTTGTAGCTTCAATAATCAAGGAACGCCTCGGACAGACCGTTTATGATGCAAAGGCAGGAAAGACCAGGACTCTCAGCCTGCGTGATTTCGCTGTAATCACCAGAAAGAACAGAGTGGTTGAGGAAATAGAACGCTATCTGATCAATGAAGGAATAGATGCGTACGGAGAAGGAAGCGGCAGATACTTTGAAACCGTTGAAGTTCAGGTGTTTATAAATCTGCTGAAAATCATTGTCAACATGAGGCAGGATGTTCCTCTCATTTCCGCCATGAGATCGGTTGTCTTCGGATTTTCTGTCAGAGATCTGGTTGAAATAAGAACTTCATGCAGAAAAGGCAGCTTTTACAGTGCCGTAATGGATTATGCCGAGCAGGGAGAAAGCAAAGAACTGCGAGACAGAATCACTAAAATGATTGAAACGGTTAACCTGTGGAAGGAAATCAGCAGAACCGTTCCTCTTGAGGACCTGATGAAGGTAATTCTCTATGATACGGGGTATTACGAGTACTGCAGCGGACTTCCTGTTGGCGTGCAGAGAATATCAAATCTGCGCCTTATTGCAGAGAAGGCTTCGGGATATGAGCAGATCAGCCACGGCGGTCTTTATGGCTTCCTCAGATACATTGAATCAATGGAGGAAAGCAATCAGAATGAGGCGGAAGCCAAGGTTATAGGCGAAAACGAGGATGTAGTCAGGGTAATGAGCGTGCACAAGAGCAAGGGACTGGAATTTCCGGTTGTAATATTCCCTGATGCTTCACGCGGAACAAAGCCTCAGAACAATATGGGCGGAAGCATAGTAATTCACCGCGACTTCGGAATCGGACTGCTCCGGGTAAACAGAGAAGAACACTGGCACAGGAAGACATTCCTGCAGAAAGCCATTGAATATACCAGGGAAAAGGAAAGCATAGAAGAAGAAATCAGAATTCTGTATGTTGCTCTGACCAGAGCAAAGGATTGTCTGGAAATCATAGCTACGGTTAAAACTGATGACAAGCTTCCGGCCAAAGCTTCAAGCAAGTCATTTCTGGATATGCTTTATGAGCCTCTGACAGCTCGTCAGGAGGTGGAAACAGTATTTTACAGGGATTCGGCAGAGCTGGAACAGATTCAGACTGCAAAACGCCATTCTGTGGCTGACCTCTATTCACTGGCAGAAAAATCTGCAAAAAAACCGGAATCAGAAACAGACAGATTAATTGCCGACAGGCTTGCCTTTGAATATCCATATGGAGAAGAAGGAAAGATAAAACCTAAGTATTCAGTATCTGAACTGAACAAAGGGCAGGAGGAAAAAGAAATACCTGTTGCAGCCTTTGAACCGGACGAGACAAGACATGCACTCAGTGCTGCGACAGACTTCTTGCCGATGAGAGCATTACAGCATCCGAATATGATTCAATAAACATCGAAAATGCTTCAGCATTCTTCGAAACAGAGATTGGAAAGCGGGCTGCGGCTGCCTTTGGAGAAGGGAAACTTGAAAAAGAGAAAGAGTTTATCTTCGAGAAGGAAATCGAGGGCGTCAGATCCGTCGTCCAGGGCATTATCGACTGCTACTTTGAAGAAGACGGCCAGCTGATTCTCATAGACTACAAGAACAGCTACATGGGCGCCGGCAGGACCGTAGAAGACGTGGCCGACAGCTACAGCGGGCAGATTGAACTGTACCGCCAGGCGCTCGAGGGAGCAACGGGAAAAACCGTCAAAGAATCCTATTTATACCTCTTTGACATAGGTAAATTCATTATGATGTAAAGAATGGAGGACAGGGGGTCGGTGAGTGGGTCAGGGGGTCGGTTACTGTGGGCCAGTAATTTGGGGGACAGGGACCCACCCCCCGACCCCATTTTTTTT
>JAUNIQ010000165.1 GCA_030535275.1 Bacillota bacterium
TATATTTGATTCCTGTCAAATACAATGTCCTGACCCGGGATCTTAAGACAGAAGGTCTTCTGAATCAATGAACTCGGTGGCGTATTCACTGAAATGGTAAAAAACGACATTAAAGGATGAACTTATTGACACTCTTTCCTTTACTGATACTAATGGTTGCTTGTCCGATTCGCGATTCCGACGGTAATATTATTTTTGATAAGGATGGAAGACACGCTGTTGATCTTTCCGTTGGTTCAAAAATGACGTTTTTGCCAACATATTCCATATTAAGTGAACACAAGCCCTTTTCATGTCTGGTTTTTGAGGAAATCCCAGAATCAGAGACAGACAGAGCAGACAACAATTTGGGGGAGCATATCGCTTTATTCCTATGAATATGACGGTTACCTGACAATGATGTCTATGGAAGATTTCACTTCAAATGGCACATTCAGATGTAAGATAGGGACTATCGGGAAATGCTGAAAATTTCCTAACAAATTGATTGATAATGTGATAGATATTTCGTATCTTTGATATAGATAAAAAGAATTCCTCCAAATGCCCTGAGAAAGCTATTTTTGGAGGAATCGCAAAAAGTCTTGCGATGTCAAAAGTACGAAAAGTAGCTGAAATTACAGCAAATATTCCATTCACAGAGTTCAATTTTTATGACCTCTATAGGTCAACGTTCGAAAAGAGTGAACTGGGCAGGATGAAGAAGTTGCTCCCTCTCCACGAGATGGCGGAGAACTTCGGGCTGGTGAGTAAGAGTATGAAGCCGAAGTTGGGACGCAAGTCATACTTCACAGCAGAAGGAAAAGTAGCTCTGATGTTCCTGAAGATGTACACGGGTCTGAGTTGTCCAAAACTGATGGAACAGTTGAACGGAAACATCCACTACCAGATGTTCTGCGATGTGATTATAGATCCGACGAGACCGCTGACGAACTACAAGTTGCTTGATGACATTATGATGGAGCTCGCCGGTAAGCTGAAGATCCAGCAGTTGCAGGACATCCTTGCGGAGAAGTGGAAACCGTACATGCAGAACCTGGATACGCTTTACACAGATGCGACCTGCTATGAGAGTGAGATGCGTTATCCGACAGATCCGAAGCTGCTGTGGGAAGGGATAGAGAAGAGCTACGAGACGATGTGCGAGTTGAGTTCGAGATTGGGAATCCATCGCCCCAGGACCAAGTTCCTTGATGTGCAGAAAGCGAATCTGGCGTACAAGAAGCAGCGCAAGCACAGCAAAGGCCAGACAAGGAAGATGACGCGCAGGCTGCTTGAGCTGCTCTGCAAGATACTGAAGGAGATACGCGAGATGATGCGCAGTTGCAGTGATGCAGATAATCTGCTGACAGCTAGGGAGAAGACTGAACTGGATATCATCACGAAGATGTATCGTCAGCAGAAGAACCACTTCGAAAGCAAGGATAGCAGGGAAAGCATCCCGAACAGGATAGTGAGCATCAGAAAGCCGTATGTGAGGCCTATAGTGAGGGGCAAGGAGGTGAAGAGCGTGGAGTTCGGTGCGAAGGTGAACAACATACTGGTCGACGGAATCTCCTTCATTGAGAAATTGTCATTCAATGCCTATAATGAGGGTACGAGGCTGATACACTGCCTGAAGATGCACAAGAGACTGTTTGGCGTTGACGCGAAGAAAGTTGGCGGAGACACCGGTTATGCCGGAACCGACAACAGGGACTATTGCAAGGAGAACGGCATCCAGACATCGTTCGTGAAGAGAGGGAGGCCGTTCAGCGAGGAGAAGAAGGAGAAAGACCTTGTCAGAAAGGAACTTGCCAGGGTGAGGGCGACGGCGATGGAGGGCTCGTTCGGGACACAGAAGGAACACTATGACCTCAAGAGAGTTAAGGCCCGAACGAAGCTGACGGAAATCCTGT
>JAUNIQ010000166.1 GCA_030535275.1 Bacillota bacterium
GGAATGTCTCGCTTATGCCCACAAGCATGGCATGACAATGTGTTCAGTGCTTGTAGATACACGAGGTAAAGAGAACAAGGATGAGAAATGGCGAAAAGAAAACATCCGAAGCCATAAAAGAATTGCGTCAGTACCTGGGTTTGTCCCTGAGACTATTCGGAAAACCTTTAGGGTACTCGGGAACTCAGATCATGCGATTTGAAAATGAACTCACTGAACCAACGGATACGGTGATTGAAATGATATGTGATGCGTATGGAGTGGACCCGAGGTATTTTGATGGTGGGGTTGCAATAGAAAACGCAGTCCAGAGGGTTACCAAGGAAGAAAACAACAGGACTGTTGGAAAAAGACTGAAACTCGCCAGAAATGCAAAAGGCCTGAGCATGAAAGAGTTATATTATAGCTCAGGTGTATCCGATTCGCAGATATGTCTGATTGAAAACGGAGAAAATGCCCTGACAGAGAGAACCGCAGAGAAGCTTGGACAGGTGCTGGAGGTAGGAGTTGAATGGCTGCTCACCGGAAATGAGGAGAGAAAGAATTTCCCACTGGAAGGAAAGCTGGCCGAGTGGTTGTGGCGGCATCCTGAGGTAAGAGAAGAACTGTGGAAACGGATGGAAGAAAGTGCCGGGTCTGATAGCCACAAGTGATGCTTTGATCAGCCCCTGTCCATTATTATCTCACTGAAAACCCAGCTATCCATAAATTGAATTCAAGCATATCCGGCAACTGAGATGAAATCAAAGAGATGGAATCCAGTTGCTGCGGATTTGATATGGTTTGAATGTTACGATTTGAAAGACTTTACAAAATGCGGACAATGTAGTATTATGGTGATCTCAAGAGTAGGAGGTGAACCAAATTGAGGAAGAAGCTAAAACCAGATTTGAATCTGGAAGAAATACAGCAGTCATTGATCGACCAGGTTGTGGAGCTTTACGCTTCCGGCATGTCCATGCGGAATATCGGAACACAGTTATCGCTTTCACAGATGAAGGTTCGGAAGATTCTAATAACAGCCGGGGCCTACACATCGGAACGCTGTGATGAAATCAATGACTACTATCAGAATGGTTATAGTGTAGAAGAGATATCAGAGATATTTCATATGACGAAGTCCAGCGTGTATTCATATCTTGCCTATGAGACGGTGATATATAACCTGGAGGAAAAGTCGGTAAATGCAGATCGCCAAGCCAGGTACCGTGAGAGGAAGAAACAAAACGGCACCATTGAAAAAACAGAGATTATCAAACCAGAAATTAAAAGGAGGCCAAAGGGCTATATGTATATTGTTGTGAATCAAAGACTGAGAAAGCATCTGCCGAAAGATTTTTGTTCTGCAGATCGTGATCCGCTTGAGAGAAACTTCGGATACACTGGAAGAGAGCCAGATCCGGACGAGAATATTTGGGCTGCGGATGTTGTGATCTCGGGCAGAGGAAAGGATAAGAAAATGGCCATAGCACTTGAGAATGCTCGTTGTGGTTTTCGTATGGTGCTGGACATGCCGAAGGAGATATTGCAGCCGGAGGCGGATGTGTTCGAGTGCCGGGAGCTTTTGAAAGAAAGATTAGTTGCAGCAATCCAGGAGGAGTTCACCACTTTTGGGATACCGAAAGAAAATGTTGAGGACTACATCTATAACAACTCTTACGAGTTCTCGTTTGTAAAAGCCAAGCCTTCCTTCCCAAGCCAGAATGTTGAGGAGTTTGCAGAAACCCTGCAGGAAGAAATGAAGGGCGGTATGAGCTTTGAGGATATCTTCACAATGGGATTCAATAGAACAAGCAGGAAATTTGGAATCTGCAGAGAGTACCGCTCTGTTGACATGGCTACATATTATATGCTCAGATTGACCACAGACCAGGCATTTGACATCATTCGGGAG
>JAUNIQ010000167.1 GCA_030535275.1 Bacillota bacterium
CTGGAGGGGAAAGGCTCCCTTGCTAGTACTTGTGCGAAATTCAAAATCCGTTCTAAAAGACAACTGCGGAACTGGATAAAGAGGTATAATGATCATAGTTTAAAAGCATCACCGGGAGGGAATGTGAGAATGACTATGATCAAGGGAAGAAAAACGACACTGCAGGAACGGATCGATATCGTAATAGATCATATTGAATCCGGCAGATCCTATGCCGAAACGGCAGAAAAATATCAGATCTCCTACCAGCAGATCTATCAATGGGTACAGAAGTACAACGAAAAAGGTGTCGATGGTTTGGTAGATCGACGCGGACGTACCAAGCCCGAAGAAGAAATGTCGGAAGTCGAAAAACTCCAGGCAGAAAACCGCATACTCAAAGCGAAACTCAAACGTAAAGAACTAGAGAATCTGTTCTTAAAAAAATTAGACGAGATCGAAAGGAGGCGGTCTTAGGGAGAGTCCGACAGGAGAATATCTATCAAACCATCTTGGAATTGAACAAAGAAGACATCGCTTCAATTTATGAATTGTGCGGTGTCGCAGGGATCGCAAGATCATCGTATTACAAATGGTTGAATCGGGAAGTTCCTGAGGCAGAGAGATTTAACAACATCGTCGCTGAGATCGTTGAACAGATCTATGATGAGAGCCCGGATAAAGGATACCGCAGGATCCGGGATGATCTGGCCAGAAATCATAATATCCATGTCAGCGACAAACGTGTATTGCGCATCTGCAGATTTCTGGGCATCAAATCAACGATCAAGTACAGGAACGAAGGCTGTACCATCAGCGATAAAGATCCGCAGCATATTGCAGAAAACATCCTGGACAGAGATTTCCATGCAGAGCGTCCAAACGAGAAATGGCTGACAGATGTGACAGAGTTCAAGTATTACAACGGAGCTGAGAAACGAAAGGTGTATCTAAGTGCCATACTAGACTTGTATGACAGGAGGATCGTTGCCTACGTGATCGGTGACAGCAACAACAATCCTCTGGTCTATGAGACTTTTGAAAAAGCGGCAGCGATGAATCCGGATGCTCATCCGATCTTCCATAGTGACCGGGGATTTCAATACACCAGCCGATTCTTCCATCAGAAATTGATCGATCATGGAATGACTCAGAGTATGTCCCGGGTCGGGAAGTGCATCGATAACGGGCCCATGGAGGGATTCTGGGGGATCCTGAAAAGAGAGCGATATTACAAACGCAAGTTCACCAGCCGCGAAGAATTAGTCAAAATGATCACAGATTACATAGACTATTACAACAACAAGCGCTATCAGAGAAGATTAGGAGTGCTGACCCCAACTGAGAAGCATCAACAATACATGAAAGCTGCATAAAAAACTCCAACCCCATAATGAGGTTGGAGAGAAAATATTTCTTTTTTTCAACTGTCCACTTGACGGGGAGCAGTTCAGCCAGCCGGGTTTTAGCACTTTAACTTTTCACTCAGTAAAAGCGCTCTTAAAGGCGGCGGGTTCCAGGCAGATAAAAGGGAGCAGTGTTTACCGCTCCCCTTTGCTGCGTCTTTTGACTTCTGATTATACTTCAATCGCCATTACAACTCGGAACCCACTGCTCCGCTTCCTTCTTTGTGTAAGATAATACCCCATTTTCCACCTATCGTAAAAGCATGATCAGCCCCTGTTCTTTTGTCTCTGTATATCCTATGGTTCTTTGCTTGCCGCTCTTTCCCTCCCTCACTGCATAAGGTCTGCGGCGGTTCCCGGACAGTTTCACCACGGTGCCAAAGCCGTTTGGATTCTTCATAGTGTTGCCTACCTTTTACCCATTCAAATGCTACCTTGTTAATTCAAAGGTTGCCTTGTATTCATTGTAATCATCATCATACAGGCTGATCACGACAGTTACTGTACC
>JAUNIQ010000051.1:0-4043 GCA_030535275.1 Bacillota bacterium
ATGGACAGACATGGAAACCTGAAGAAGCTGAGTGAGGCAGGCGAAGCGGCTGCGAAGACATCCGATGAGGAAAACCCTCTAGATATCAAAAGCACGATTATCATTCTGGCCGTGGTTGCCATAGGAATGGTAATGGGAGCTCTGGTACTGGCAAAAAAATATCCGGAGATACTCCCGGGGTTTGATAGTGCTTCAAGCACAGGACTGATTGTGCTTCTCTGCATTCTGCTGTTCTTTGTTGGCTTCGATCTTGGAGCATCAGGAAACATTCTGGACAATTTCAAGGCTGTAGGGTTCAGAGTAATAGCATTTCCATTTGCCGCTGTTATAGGAACGGCAATAGTTGGAACCGCATGCTGCATGGTCATGGGATTCAGCATGAAAGAGGGGGCGGCAATCAGCCTGGGATTCGGGTGGTACACCTATGCACCTGTTGTAATTGCAGGAGCAGGGCAGCAGTACATGATAGCCAGCGCGGTTTCATTCATGCATAACGTAATAAGAGAAACTGCAGGAATAATCCTTATTCCTGTTCTGGCAAAAAAAATAGGATACCTGGAAGCCACAGGTGTCCCGGGAGTTGCTGCAATGGATGTTTGCATGCCTATTGTTGAACGTTCATGCAGACCTGATACGGTTATTTATTCCTTCGCAACAGGTCTGCTCATGTGCATTGTTACATCAACCTGCGTACCGCTTGTAATGGGTCTATAGCTGATCTATGGCAGGTTTAACGTTATAGAATTTCTTAAGAGCTTCATATTCCGATGAGGCTTTTTTTCTTGCCTTTGCATCAGGTTTATATATTGCCTTTATCATGATGTTTTTTGAGGTGTGTTCCAGAGATGTGAATTCGATCATGTTAACATCATATCCGGCCGCCTCCAGCTTCAGTCCGCGGAGTGCGTCGGTAAGCAGTTCGGTGAACTTGTCCTTTATGATTCCGTGCTTGAGCATAGGGTCATTGACAGGCTCGTGTATCTGCTTGAACAGCTCGTGCTGGCAGCATGGAACTGACAGAATTACGCGGCTTCCCCAGCGTACAGCGTTGATCAGGGCGAAATCAGTTGCCGTATCGCAGGCGTGAAGAGTGACAACCATGTCGGCTCCGTCACTGTCATAGTCGGCAATGTCGCCAACGAGGAACTTCAGTCTGTCGTATCCAAGCTTCTTTGCCGTCTCGTTGCAGAATTTTATTACATCAGCCTTCAGGTCCAGGCCGATGATTTCGATGTCACGGCCGCGAACCAGCTTCAGATAATAATAAAGGGCAAAGGTAAGATAGCTCTTGCCGCATCCGAAATCTATTATGCGGAGAGTGCCTTCGGCAGGCAGCTCGTCAAAGCAGTTGTCTGCGATTTCCAGGAACCTGTTAATCTGGCGGAACTTGGCGTAGTGCTGCTTTCTGACCTTGCCGTCGGCTGTCATTACACCCAGTTCAATGAGAAAGTCACAGGGAGAACCGTCTCTGAGCAGGTATTGCTTTTGCCTGTCGTGATCCAGATTTGCGGCTTCGCGGGCAACCTGTTTCGAGGTGATTCTCGGGCGCTCCGGCTTTGAAGCCAAAATTTGAATGTCCTCGGTTTCGGTGAAGATGTTGATTTGCTTGAATTCGTCAGCAATAAGCTGCTCGGCAAAATCCACTCCTTCATAGAACGGAATGTTGCGATGAGTCACCTTCTTGTCAAAGTGAAATTCAGCCTGGTACATGTACTCGCCCTTTATTGAAACAGGACGCATGGTAACCTTTTTGTATTCAGTTGATTTGTGTCTTCTGTCAGCGAAGACGGCCTTTACCAGAGTGCCGCCATTCATGGCAGAACATAGTGTCTGTGTAATCTTTTCCATAACACGATTATAACACATTGTGCTATAATGAAGGTTGTGAAAAAGACAATCGATAAGGATACTGACAAAAAATCAATAAAGCAATCCATCCGCGAAACGAGGCGCATGTTCAAGAAGACCATTGCTCCTTGAAATCAAGAATTACAATGACGACCCTACAAGTGTAAGACACATGATTGACGAGTACCAGTCTGAAGCTGTGGATTACGTGAAGCAGTACATGACAGACCGAGAGAGACAGGAAGGCAAACGGGCAGGGTGGCCACGATACAACATATGGAGACTAATAATGGATAAACAGAAAATAATAAACATAGCAGTTATAGCACACGTAGACGCAGGCAAGTCAACGCTGGTTGACGCATTTCTCAATCAGAGCGGTGTATTCAGAGACAATCAGCAGGTGGTTGACTGCGTAATGGACAGCGACGACATAGAAAGAGAACGCGGAATAACAATCTACTCCAAGAACTGCTCTGTCATGTACGGAGATACAAAGATCAATATTGTGGATACACCGGGCCATGCTGACTTCAGTTCAGAGGTTGAGCGTATAATGAGAACGGTTGATACCGTAATCCTTCTTGTTGACTCCAGCGAGGGACCAATGCCGCAGACGAGATTTGTTCTCAAGAAGTCACTGGAGCAGGGTATAAACCCGATTCTTCTCATAAACAAAATCGACAAGAAGGATGCACGTATAGATGAGGTTGTTGATGAGGTTTATGAACTTTTCATGGACCTTGAAGCCAACGACGAACAGCTGGATTTCCCTATTCTCTACGGAATTGCACGTCAGGGAATCGTCGTGAGAGATCCTTCAGAAGTTGAGGGAATGACAGTTGAGGCAGGCGGATACACTGACGCCGACGGCAAGCCGATGAAGCTCAAGAAGAGTGCCAAGGGCATGAACGGACTGGATATCAGCCCGCTCTTCGAAACCATCGTTGAACACTGCTCACCTTATCCTCAGGAAAAGTCCGAGGAACCCCTGCAGCTGCAGATTTCCGCTCTGGCCTATGACGATTACATCGGAAGACTGGGCATCGGCCGCATCACCAAGGGCCGCATCAGAGAGGCTTCAACAGTAACAGTTTGCAAGGAAGGCGGAGAAGAAGCATCGCGCAAAATCAACCAGGTCTTTGTCTACAGAGGACTTAAGAGAATGCCTGTTGAGGAAGCTGTTGCAGGTGACATCGTCGTTGTATCCGGAATCAGCGACATCAGCATCGGTGAAACAATCTGTGAAGAGGGCAAGGCAGATCCGCTGCCTATGATTTCAATTGAAGAACCGACACTTTCCATGTACTTCATGGTTAACAAGTCACCGTTTGCAGGCAAGGTAGGCAAGTTTGTTACATCCCGCCACATTCGCGAACGTCTCAACAAGGAACTGGAGGTTAACGTTGGACTCAGAGTTGAAGAAACCGATTCGACCGACAGCTTCAAGGTAAGCGGAAGAGGCGAACTGCACCTTTCAATACTCATAGAAAACATGCGACGTGAAGGCTATGAACTGGCCGTATCCAAGCCGGAAGTAATCATGAGAAAGGCCGAAAACGGACACACTCTGGAACCTATCGAAGAGGTGGTTCTCTCAGTGCCTGACCAGTACAGCGGTTCGGTAATCAGCAAGCTGAATCTGCGCAAAGGCATGATGACCCAGATGCACAGCGAAAACGGATACACGCGTCTTGAATACATGGTTCCTACAAGAGGACTTCTGGGGTACAGAAGTGAATTCATAAATGATACCCACGGCGAAGGCACAATGGTAAGACGTTTTGACAGATTTGATGAATTTACGGGAGAAATCCCGGGCAGAACCAATGGTGTAGCCATTGCCCAGGAGCAGGGAGTCACCACTCCATACGCAATATTCAACATTCAGGAAAGAGTTCAGATGTTTGTGGAACCTCAGGTTAAGGTTTACGAGGGAATGATAGTCGGAATGAATTCCAGAGGCGATGACATGGTGGTAAATCCGTGCAAGGAAAAGAAGCAGACAAACATGCGTGCTGCGGGAAGTGATGACAATATCAAGCTCTCACCTGCAAGAGTGTTTACTCTTGAGGAGGCACTGGAATTCATAGATGATGATGAACTGGTAGAAATCGTTCCTGACGATATCAGACTGAGAAAGAAGATTCTCAGCGAGCTTGACAGGCGCAGAAACGCCCGTAAGGAACGTTACG
>JAUNIQ010000051.1:4053-11024 GCA_030535275.1 Bacillota bacterium
AATAAGGAGGAGAATAAATGGGTATATTTGAACCGATTGCTGGTCTGGGACCGGCATGGGTATTCTTCATTAACCTGATATGTGTACTGGTCGGAGGAATTATCGGAACGATAATCATAGTTAAACTCCTGAAACACATGCTGAACAGGAGCGAGCACGTAGACAATGCGGTAATAAAGTTTGTGGTAAACGCTGTCAAGGTAGCCTGCATTATTGTTCTCATAGCGATAATACTGCAGATGTTTGGCGTCCACATGTCGACCATAGTTGCAGTTCTGGGTGCTGCAGGAGCGGCACTGGCGCTGGCACTCCGCGATTCTCTTGCGAACATCGCCGGCGGCTTCATGATAATAATCACACATCCTTTCAGCGAAGGTGATCTTATCAGCGTAAATGACAACAGGGGAAGGGTAGAGCACATTGACCTCTTCCTGACAACCTTGAGAACACCGGACTACAGAACCGTAACCATTCCAAACGGTGTAATAAACACATCGGTTGTATATAACGAATCAAATCAGGATCTCAGAAGAGTGGACTGCACCTTCAGCATTTCCTATGATGCGGACATTGAAAAGGCCAAGGAGACACTTCACAGAATTTGTGAAGAAGGCCCGCTCATTTCCATGGAAAGAGAGCCGTGGATCGGAGTCATCAGGCACGATGATAGCGGCCTGGCGCTTGAATGTCTGGCCTACTGCAAGGAGGGCGACCAGTTCATTGCCAATTACTATCTGAACGAAACGGCGAAGAAGGAATTTGACAAGGTCGGAATAGAGATTCCTTATCCGCACATGGATGTGAAAATCGAAAAATAGAGATGAAAAAATGGAACATGAAAAAGGCAAAATGTTCCATTTTTTAGTGGTTTAACTGAATGAAATGTGATACAATAACTACATCTATTATTTAAAGTTTTTTTGAGAAAGGATTTTGAGAGATGGCAAAGGCAAAGCAGTTTAAGAGAGTACTGGTTGCAAACAGAGGCGAAATAGCAATCAGAATATTCAGAGCCTGCAAGGAATTAGGCATCAGAAGCGTTGCAATTTATTCTGAGGAGGATAAGAATACACTTTTCAGAACAAAGGCTGACCAGTCATATCAGATTGGAAAGGGCAAGGCTCCTGTAGATGCATATCTTGCAATAGATGAAATCATTGAACTGGCAAAAGCCAAGGGCATTGATGCCATTCATCCTGGCTATGGATTCCTAGCTGAAAACAGTGAATTCGCAAGAGCCTGCGAGGACAATGGAATTGCTTTCATCGGACCTACCGGTGACATGATGGATGCCCTGGGTGACAAGGTCCAGTCAAAGATCATTGCCAAGAAGTGCGGCGTGCCTACAATTCCGGGAAATGCTGAAACAGTTCCTGATGTAAAGATGGCTCTTGCTTTTGCAGATGAATGCGGTTATCCGGTTATGCTTAAGGCCTCAGCAGGCGGCGGCGGAAGAGGAATGAGAATCGTCAGGAAAAAGTCCGAGATGAAGGCTCAGTACGAAAGCGCCAAGTCAGAAGCCGGCAAGGCATTCGGATGCGATGACATCTTCATTGAAAAATATATCGAAAGACCTAAGCACATTGAAGTTCAGATTCTGGGCGACAGCTTCGGAAACGTCGTTCACCTGGGAGAACGTGACTGCTCCATCCAGAGAAGACACCAGAAGGTTATCGAATTCACACCGGCTCTTTCCATCAGCAAGGAGCTTCGTGACAACCTCTGTGCGGACGCAATAAAGATTGCAAAGGCAGTAAACTACAGAAGTGCAGGAACAGTGGAATTCCTTATCGACAATGAAGGAAATCACTATTTCATAGAAATGAACCCGAGAATTCAGGTTGAGCATACAGTAACGGAAATGACTACAGGCATTGATCTGGTTCAGTCACAGATTCTCATTGCTGAAGGCTACAAGCTCAATTCGAAGGAAGTAAACATCAAGGGACAGAGCTCAATCAAGCCTAGAGGATATGCAATTCAGTGCAGACTGACAACAGAGGATCCTCTTAATGATTTCGCTCCTGACACAGGCGTAATTACAAGATATATCAGCCCGGGCGGATACGGAATCAGACTGGACGCAGGAAATGCACAGGCAGGTGCAGAGATTTCACCTTACTACGACAGCCTGCTGGTTAAGGTTACAACCTGGTCGAGAACATGGGAGGACGCTGCAAACAAGGCAACCCGTGCTCTCAAGGAACTGAAGATTCAGGGCGTCAAATCCAACAGAACATTCCTGCTGAACGTGCTCAACCACGAGAAGTTCAGAGCGGGCACATGTGACACGGGCTTTATTGCAGACTATCCTGAACTCCTTGAATCAAAACCTAAGACAGGTTCGGAATTCCAGATACTCAACTATCTGGGTGACATATATGTGAACGGAAACAAGGGCATCAAGCCTCAGTTTGACAAGCCTGTATTCCCGAAGATCAAGCAGTCGGAAATCGCCAAGCTTAAAGGTACCAAGCAGATTCTGGATAAGAAGGGACCTGAGGGCCTGGTTGACTGGGTAAAGAAGCAGAATAAGCTCCTTCTCACAGACACCAGCATGAGAGACGCACAGCAGTCACTTATGGCAACACGCGTGCGTACAGTTGACATGGAAAAGATTGCTCCTGCAGTTGCCCTTTACGGCAAGGATCTCTTCTCACTTGAAATGTGGGGCGGAGCAACATTTGATACAGCATACAGATTCCTCGGTGAAAGCCCTTGGGAAAGACTTGAGACCCTCAGAGAAAAGATTCCTAACATAATGTTCCAGATGCTCATCAGAGGAGCGAACGCGGTTGGTTACAAGAATTATCCGGATAACGTCATCAGACGCTTCGTCAAGGAAAGTGCAAAATCAGGAATCGACGTGTTCAGAATCTTCGACTCACTTAACTGGATTGAAGGCATGGAGGTTGCCCTCGATGAAACTCTCAACCAGGGCAAGGTTGCTGAAGCCTGCATCTGCTATACAGGAGATATTCTCGATAAATCCAGAACCAAATATGACCTGAAGTACTATGTTAACATGGCCAAGGAACTCGAAAAGAGAGGCACTCACATTCTGGGCATCAAGGACATGTCCGGCCTTATCAAGCCAATGGCTGCCAAGGTTCTCATAGAAGCACTCAAGCAGGAAATCGGCATTCCGATTCATCTGCATACTCACGATACATCAGGAAACGGGGTTGCAACTCTCATGATGGCTGCAAATGCAGGATGCGACATAGTCGACGCTGCATTTAACAGCGTATCGGGACTCACAAGCCAGCCGGCCCTCAACTCAATTGTTGCGGCACTGGAAGGCGCACAGAGAGATACAGGCATAGGCATTGACGGCATCCAGGAAATATCCGATTACTGGGCTGCAGTAAGACCTGTATACAAGCAGTTTGAATCAGACATGCTTACAGGTTCTGCAGAAATCTACAAGTATGAGATGCCCGGAGGACAGTATTCCAACCTCAAGTCACAGGTTGAATCATTCGGACTGGGACACAAGTTCAAGGACGTTAAGGAAATGTACAAGACAGTAAACCAGATGCTGGGCGATATCGTTAAGGTAACTCCTTCATCAAAGGCTGTCGGCGACATGGCAATATTCATGGTTCAGAATGATCTGACACCTGACAATATCTACGAGAAGGCCGCTAACATGGACTTCCCTGATTCAATAGTTTCATTCTTCGAAGGCATGATGGGACAGCCTGTAGGCGGATTCCCTGAAAAGCTTCAGAAGCTGGTTCTCCACGGCAAGAAGCCGATTAAGTGCAGACCTGGAGAACTTCTGCCTGATGAAGACTTTGAATGGATTAAGAACGGACTCAGAGAAAACTTCGGTCTTGAAGGAACAGAGCAGGAGGCACTCTCATATGCTCTCTATCCTAAGGTATATGAAGACTATCTGACAGCCCAGGAAAAGAAGGGCAGGTTCAGATACATGGGTTCAGATATCTTCTTCCACGGACTGTCCGAAGGAGAAACATGTGAGGTCAAGGTAAGAGAAGGTCGTGAACTGGTTATCAGACTGGCAAATGCACGTGAAACCGATGAAGAAGGATACAGAGATGTTGTATTTGAAGTAAACGGAAACAGAAGTGCAGTCAGGATTAAGGACCAGAATGCAAATCTTGCAGCTGTATCTTCACAGATAGCAATGGCAGATCCTGAAGATCCTATGGAAATCGGAGCAAACATTCCTGGAAACATTCTCAAGGTCCTCGTCAGGGAAGGCGACAAGGTTAAAGAACAGGAACCGATTGCCGTAATTGAGGCCATGAAGATGGAAACAAACATTCTGGCTACATCAAGCGGAACCATAGACAAGATTTATATTTCAGAAGGCCAGCAGGTTAAAGCAGGCGAGCTGATTGCCAAGCTGAAATAGGAGGAAAGATAGATGGACAGCAGAATAATAGGTAAAATTATTTATTTCTGGATATTCATGCTCGGGGTTGTCCTTGTGGGCAAACTCATGGGAGTCATGGAAGACGGCAGGATGACAATCATAATCTGCATTGCTGCCGCAATTCTCTACATAGTCTGGAACGTTTTCAGAAGCCTTGGCAAGAAGAAACGTGCAGAACGTCAATGGGAAGCTGAAATGGTTGAGAGGAATGCGAAGAAGAAAAAGAGAAAATAAAAAAAGTGGCATGTCGCCACTTTTTTATTTGTGGAGGGTAGCATGGCTGAACACATGCCTGTCTGTGACGAGGACCAAGTCGCAGCCACTCGCCATCATTACAGAAATAAAGATATGAAATCAGAAGTGTACGATTACCGGATCACCAATCTCGATAATCTCATAGAGTTCACCGGCCTTCTTTGGAGGCAGGTTTACGCAGCCGTGACTGCCGGAATACTTGTAGATTTCTCCGCCGAATGTGGAACGCCATGAAGCATCATGGAGGCCGATTGAATTGCCTATGAAGGACATCCAGTAGCTTACGAAGCTCTCATAGTAGCCCTTGCTTCCTTTCTTGCCACCGCCCTTAAGGGTAATGTTTCGGCTCTTGTTGCCAATCTTGTAGACTCCCGTAGGTGTGCTGTGTCCTGCAGCCACACAACCGGATACGCAGTCACAGTCAAATACTTTCTTTCCGTTTTTGAAGTAGTTTACATGCTGTATTCCAAGATCCACATCAATGTATGTGTTGCCGACATAAAGTTCCTTGGTGTACTTGCCGGTGCCTTCCTGAAGATACACAGGCTTGCGGTCCACATCCTTGTGTGAGTTGATGTCTGAAATCAGCTGAGCGGCTTCTCCTTCAGGGTCGATGACCCAGATCATGTCACCGCGGCTGACCTTGAAGGTCTTGCCTGTGAGGGAGTGGAATTTAACTTCTCCGCCGGCAATGTCATATTTATCTTTTAACTTTGCAACGAAGTCATTTACCGCCTCTTCATCAGCATTTCCTGAATAGTCCCTGCTCATGAGTCCGTCAAGCTCTTCTGCAGTGAGAGTAAATGTTTCGTCACCGAATTCATATGTAATCTTCTGATTCAGATATTCCTTACAGAACTTCTGGTAATCGATAAGCTCAGGGTCGTCCTGCTTTACCTTTGGAACAGAGAGATATGCGCTTTCGTCATATTCAAACCTGAACTGGCCCATGGCTATTGCATGGAGAACGTCCTTCATGAATGCGTCAGGGTCTGCTTTTGTACCATAGACCTCAGGAACGATAGGGAAGTCGGGGTTGCTGAGATCAACGTAGGCATCCTTTGTTTCCGTTACTCCCTCGCGGTGGAGGAATTCGGAATTCTTTACCTTAACCTTGAAGTCCGCACTGCAGCTCTTGACCTTCATTGCGATTGTCGCATCGAAAGGTATATGGAAATAGTGATTAAGGGCTGCAGGGATAAGGTTATCGCTCTTTACAGTTGACAGAGGACCACTGAGGTCGTATTTGCATCCGAAATCCGTAAAGTCTTCAAGAGTTTCGCCAAGCTTGCCGACAACCTGCAGATGTTTGCTGTTCCATTCGTCAGTGAGAGCTTTGGCTGCTTCGTCATAGTCCATGCCGGAACAGTTGACGCCGTTTATGTTTATTCCCTCGGGAAGAATATCGCTGGTATAATCCTCGGAATGAGTGTATGAAATTGTCGCTATGCCTGCTGCCGCCAGCAGAACTGCTACGACAACAGCAATAATAATCAATGCTTTTCTCATACACATTAGTATAGTAAATTTTGCCCGAAAATTAAAGTGGAATTCTACAAAATATGGTATAATTTCTGTATGGCATTTACACATCTACACGTACATACTGAATACAGCCTTCTGGACGGTGCCGCACGCATAAAAGACATCGTTGCACGTGCGAAGGAACTCGGAATGGACTCCCTGGCAATTACGGACCACGGGGTCATGTTTGGCGTTATTGACTTTTATCGCGAGTGCAACAAACAGGGGATAAAACCCATAATCGGATGCGAGGTTTACACTGCACCGAGGACCAGATTCGACAAGGATGCCGACAAGGACAAGTACATGGGCCATCTGGTTCTGCTTGCAAAGAACAATGACGGCTACAAGAACCTGATGAAGATTGTCTCCGAGGGATACCGTAACGGATTCTACTACAAGCCGAGAATAGACAAAGAGGTTCTCAGAAAGTATTCCGGAGGACTTATCGCTCTATCAGCATGCCTGGCCGGAGATGTTCAGAGACGCCTGCTTAACGGCGACTATGAAGGGGCAAAAAAGGAAGCCCTGGAGAGGTCCGAAATCTTCGGAGAGGGCAACTACTATTTGGAGCTGCAGGATCAGGGACTTGAAGAAGAGGCGAGAATTCTGCCCGACATGAAGAGGCTTCATGAGGAAACGGGCCTGCCTTTTGTTGCAACAAATGACGTTCACTACGTCAGACAGGAAGATGCCGAGGCGCAGGATGTGCTCATGTGCATTCAGACCGCCACAACAATAGATGAAGAAAACAGAATGCGCTTTGCCAATGACCAGTTCTATCTCA
>JAUNIQ010000052.1:0-4752 GCA_030535275.1 Bacillota bacterium
GGATGACATTCTATAAAACGGCTATGAAACAGTGCTTATATAGGCGTTTTATAGAATATTCGCCTTCCTTTTAATTTCAATTCCATAAAATCATAAAAAAAGGTCCCATATTGGGGCATTTTATAGAATTCAATTATTAAATTCTATAATGTCAACAAAAGCAACCTGTTTTTCGAGCATTTTATAGAATGCAATCTTGCACATACCCCATGAATTCTATAAAGTCATCCAAAGAAACCAGTTTTCAAAGCGTTTTATAGAGTCATAATCTGACGCAACTCCCCAGCACCATCGCCAAAAACCACAAAAAAATAAATTAGCCTGCGGTGGGGGGGGGAGATGCAGGCTAATCCAGTGAGGAATGTATCTATTAGTATAGTCTATCTTGCTTCCATGTGATATAATATTAACATGTTCAGTACTGAACGAGTCAACACCTTTTTATAAATATACGAGGAATGAATAAATAATGGAACAAAACACACATCTCTACAAAATCGGTCAGCTGGCCCGTGCCTGTGATATCAGCCGTTCTACGCTAATGCGCTTCGAGGAGGACGGGCTTCTCCAACCCGCATATGTAAACGATAAAAGCGGCTACAGATATTATGACAGCAACAATCTGGCTCAGGTTTTCACCATACTCAAATTTCAGAAGCTGGGCTTTACCAAGAAGGAAATCAGGGCGATGAGCGATGCCTCCAGATTTGACGAAGGCATTCAGCGTCTGCAGCACCAGCACATGCTCATTCTCAGAGAACTGGAGGACATGATCTCGCGCAAAGACAAGCCCGATACGCTTCATATTCGTACCGTTGAAACTCTGGGTGGAAACTTCTTCTACCGCAGGAAAGAAATAATCTACACACCGGAAAATATACGCAGTCTGGCGATTAGCACGCTGGAGGATTTCATGGATGCCCACATTGCCGGCAACACTCACCAGACCATGAAAATCTTTATCGATGAACCGGACTGGAAAGGTGGCGAAGAATCCATCGGTCAGTTCGACGGCAAGCTGCACTCCTGCATATGCATCATCCCTACAATGAACGCCCACAAGGGCCCCGACTTCATGACTATGGAGCCCTGCCTTGCACTGACAATGGCGTGCAACTGTAACTATAATGATTCCGAGGACCTTTTCCGAATGGTCTGGGATGAAGCTGATGTCCGAGGTCTGGAACCTGACGGCCCAATCTGCATAGCCGGTTTCCCGGATTTCTTCTTTGGCTCCGACCCTCAAATGAAAGACAGCACCCTCAGACTTATACTCCGAACAAAATAAAAATGACGGACACTTCCGTCATTTTTTTATTTATTCTGCATCAGCGATTCAATGATCACGCAGGCCAGTATCATGCAGCAGCCGATGGTTCCTGCCATGGTCAGCAGCTCCGCCAACAGCAGCCTTGAGAAGAATGCCGTCATTACCGGGCAGAAGCTTTGCAGCAGCGCCACCGAACTCGAGGATATTTTCTGCATTGCCACGTTCTGCAGGAAGTAGCCGGCCACCGTGCAGAGAATTGCCAGATACACTATGGTCACCCATATTGACGGCGTGGCCATGCTCACCTGCACTCCGCCCTCGCAAATCAGCGCGAAGACAAAAGCCATGGCGCATGACATTGCGCACTGCAGCGTTGTCAGCGTAATCGGATTGGTATTCCTGAGCGCCCTCTCGCCAAAGACCAGCGCGCCCGCTTCAAGAATTGCGCAAACCAGCGCCCAGATTTCTCCGGCGCCAAAGCCGCCAAGTCCGCCCATTCCACAGAGCAGATAGGTTCCTATTACAACAGCCACCAGCACCGGCAGGTGCTTCCAGCTGTACTTTTTCTTATAAAATGCAAAGGCAAGAATCGGCGTTATTACAGTCGGCATTGATCTTAAAAATGCGACCGTAGTTGCTGCCGAAATTTCCAGAGCAATATTCCCTGTAATATATCCACCCGCAATGCACAGGGATGGCAACAGCCAGTCTCGAACTGAGCTTTCCTTCAGTCCCTTCATGACCGGCTTGGCGAAAAAGAGCATCATAAAAGCGGTCGCTATGAGATAGCGGACCGTCAGCAGTGAGAATACCGGCATGACTTCATAGGCTACCTTGCTTATCGGATCACCGAATCCGTAGAGCACGCCCTGAAGCAGAACCAGCAGATATGGAATTACTATCGCCTTTTGCTTTGTGTTTTCGCTCATGGCGAGATTATATCATAAAAAGATGACAGGGAACTCAGTTCTCTGTCATCTTTTGCATTTTATTTCTTGTGAACCAGCAGCTCATCTGCTGCTTCTTCAATCTCATGTACCTTTTCCATCACAATTCACTCCCTTCGCAATGTGACAAAACATTAAATATTTTCTTTAATTTTCACCTATATACTGCTCCATTTTGTTTTTTAATCAATACAATTTGCTATTGTTCTTTGTTGTTTTTATGTTTTTTAAAGGGTTTTCCTGCCTTTGAATCGCTTTAATATGCTAAAATATCTCTGTAATTATTTTAGAGGAGGTTCGTTTTTATGAGTAAAAAGAAAATACTGCTCGCAGTAATTGCATGCATTGTAATGGCATTCAGTTTCTGCCTCGCTGGCTGTGGGTCAGGCTCCGATGATATCGCCGCAGCTCCAGAGAAACATCTGCTGCCATATCCTGACGGATACGACACTACGACAGCCGGTGCGTCCAGCTATGATGGCTGGTGCGATAATGCTGACACACCTTATTTCGCAATTAACGACTACTATAACATGGAGAGTGAGGGTTCACTCCATATCCTGACAAAGTTCTCACCATATGAGCAGTCAACAGAATATACATGCGGACCGTCATCCTGCTATGCGGTTCTCAACTGGTTCGACCCGGATCTGGCTCAGAAGTATGATGAACTTACCATTGCCGACATGTCCGGAACCGATGAGGAGCAGGGCGTTAACCCTGTCGGACTTCAGAAATTCTTCGATGAAATCGGTTGGTACACTCAGTGCAACTATCAGACCGATGAGTACTTCAAGTGGGATACTGAAAACGAAGATGCTCTGCTCGAGTTTGAAAACTTCTGCGTAGAGAATATCGATAACGGCGTTCCTATTATGGTTGACTGGATTGACTGGGATGGTCACTGGCAGACAATCATCGGTATCGACACATGCCAGGAAGACAACTCGGCCGACGACGTTCTGATTCTGGCTGACCCGTATGATACTTCAGACCAGTATCAGGATGGATACTACACATATGGCGCTGAAAGATTCTTCTATCAGTGGCATGAAGGTGCATGCTCCGACATGGATGAGCCTGGCGTAGAGCCGTTCCTCATTGCAATGCCTATGGAAAAGGCTGAAGAGCTCGGACTGAAATAGCATCGCTCCCACACAGCATTAATAACAGACACAAAAAAAACTGACAGAAGGTGCACCCCTCTGTCAGTTTTATTTTGTGCCTTATGCCAGGATGTCCAGGTCGGCCTCTTCAAGCATGATGTTGATGGCCACCACATCCTTTACTCCATTGTTGATTGCGTATTTAATTCTCAGGTCTCTCTCGTCCTTAGGATCGAGCTTGCTGAATTTGCCCAGACGCAAAGCCCTGTTCAGATGCTTTACATCCATGCCTGCCCCTACGCAAAGGCAGATTATCTTATCTCTCTTAGGCTGTCTGTCGCCGTTTACGATGTTATAAAAGTACCCCTTGTCGATGTTGCTCTTCTTCATGATTTCCGAAAGGACAAGACCGTTTTCTGCAACATAGGCGTTGAAGAATTCCTTGAAATCATGATACTGGGAAATAATATTGTTTTCTATGAACAGTTCAAGCTGGTCTGCATCCTTAATATCATCTGTGATCTGCTCCCAGGTAATTGTTTCTTCAGAAGTGAGTTTAATTGGCTTTGTCATTTTACTTACCTCCTGTACTGGTAAGCCAATTATACCCCACTTGCCTGTTTATTTACAACTCTATTAATACAGTCCCCAGAGTGGAACGAGTGTGAAGCTTTCATCCTCTGCACAGTCATCTGTGTAGAAGTCATAAACTGTTACAATGCTTCCGGCCTCATAAACCATCATTCTGTTATCAGTTGTTTCCTCTTCGCTGCCTGCATAGTATCCGTCTTCGAAATAGCAGTAGCCGTCACTTCTCTGAACAATCCATCCCTCGAAGTAGCAGCTGTCATCCACAGGAGTCAGCTCACAAAGCTCAATCTCATCATCTCCATAGACTTCAATGGCTTCTATTTCTTCAACTGCAGCCTGTGTGTTGAAGTCAATCATGAACGGTCCATATGGGATTTCGGCCGATTCGTCCGATTCACCCGGATCTTCCGGATAGTACTCATTTATTACAGTTCTGTTGTCGTCGTTATTAGTTTCGTTCTTGGTGTTAGAGTAATCATATGTATCGCCCGCATAATACTCTGAATGATAATCGTAGTGATTTGTTGTGCTGTCGTTGCTGGTTCCGTAATTATCATTGCTTGCATAAGTGTCATTGCAATCATCAGCATCCGCTACATAGCTGTGCGTTGTACTCTTGCTGGATGCCTCCTTCTTTTCGCCGGCATGGCTTACTGTGAAGAGTGTAAGCACTCCTGCAACTGCAAGTACTGCAATAATGACAACAATCAGCACTACCTTGTTGCTGCAATCTTCTGCTGCAGCTACTCCATTCTGTGCTACATATCCTTCATATCCTCCGAAGGCTTCATTTCCATATGATCTGTAGTCAGGTGTTTCGTAATTAGGTGTTTCGTAA
>JAUNIQ010000052.1:4762-10919 GCA_030535275.1 Bacillota bacterium
CAGGGCCCTCGACGCGCCGGTGATGCTCTCCTCTCTGGCAATGGCGAGGAAATATTCCAGGTCCTTCAGTTCCACTGTCCTGTCTTCCTGGCCTCCCACATAATTTCCGTAATAATCGTATGACATTTTGGCACTTCCTTTCTTTCCCTATCTTCCCCTGTGACCATATAATAACTCTATCCTGCTTCTATTCGGTCTGCTCTCAGCAAGTAAATTTCATACATGTAATTTTATCCCGTAAATCCCGCCCCATTGTCACCCTACGCCCCCCTATGTTAAAATAAGCAGGTCTATGGAAAACGAAAAAATCAAAGGTGAAAAAAGAATACTGAAGATAAGCATCTGCGGGACGATAACCTTCGTTCTGGCAGAGGTAATCTGCGCCATACTGACCAGATCCATGGCCCTGCTCATGGACTGCGTTTATGATGGAACGGACCTGCTCATGGCTATCCCTTTCCTGATTCTGATTCCGCGACTGTATAAGCCGCTGACAGAACACAGGCCTTACGGCTATTCACAGGTTGAATCCTTCTTCCTGCTGATCAAATATTCGGCACTGCTCTTCCTGACACTCATGCTCGTCAAGGAAAGTGTTGAAACGATCATCGAAGGCGGAAATCCCGTTTCAGCCGGAGCAATAGCCATATTTGAAATATGCGTTTCGGCAGGCTGCCTAGCAATGATGCTGCTCCTTAGAGGCCTGGCAAAGGAAAACATGACCCCGACCATCAAGGCCGAACTCTTCCTCTGGAAGCTGAGTGCACTGAGTACTCTCGGCGTCGGCGTCGCTTTCATAATAAACATATTCATGTCCCACGGAAGCCTGGCATGGGTTTGCCCGTATGTGGACCCGGCCGTAGCAATCATCTGCGCAATCTTCCTCCTGAGGGAGCCTGTACAGATGATAATAGAGTCGGTAAGAAACCTGATTCTCTTCGCGCCTAAGAAGGAAGTGATGGACAAGGTTGAAGCCATCGCCAAAGAAAAGTGCGAGAAGTACGGCTTCGAATCCACCTTCTGCGAAGTCATCAAAACCGGTCGCAGATACTGGATAAACGTCTACTACTACCCTAATGCAAAAGCAGTCGACCTGGATATATTAAACGCTCTCGATGCCGAACTCGAGGCGGCACTCGAAGATGAGTTTGAGGATGTCTGGCTGGAAATGATCATGGACCTGCTGGAATACAGAGACGAGAAAAAGAAAAGGAAAGCTAAATAGCTTTCCTCTTTTATTTATTCCATATTTTCTGATACTGTCTGTACTTGTCGATTGGCGATTCGCTGTTCCACGGAATGAAGCCGCCGTCCAGTCCCGCTTCATCAAGAGCATCAATCTGCTCCTTCAGTTTTTCGTAATCGTAGTTTACCGTAGGATTCCAGTACGGCGTGTTGTATCCCGTAATCCACGTACGCGCCGCCGCCGGAGTCGGAATCATCTTCTGCCCCGCTGCAGCTCCCGCCGCCCAGATGCTCATGACATTCTTCGGCTCACTCCAGGTGTCCGCATCTCCGAAGTGATCCGTATAAGGCATGCTGCTTATGGCATCGACAACATTTGATATTGCAGGCCAGTACTGACCGCAGGCTGTCGGGAATCCGTTTGAGCACTCGCCGAAAACATCTATGCTAATATATGCGCCCGCTTCATGAATCTGGTCCGCAGCATAGAAGCAGAAGTTCTGAATTGCCTGGGCCTTTTCCTCATCGTATTCGTTTCTGAAGTCAGCCCCATCCACAGACATCTCATAGGCTTCCTCAGGGAATCTCACATAGTCAAACTGAATCTCGTTGAAGCCCATAAGCTCAATGGATTCAAGCGCAAGCTTCACATTATACTCCCAGACATCTCTGTCATAGGCGCTTGGCCAGCTGGCGCCATTCTTTGTCTTAATGCAGTCCTCCGGATGATCCTTGGCGTAATACTTGTCGCTGAATACGGTAATTCTTCCTATTGTATATATGCCCGCATCATTGAATTCCCTGACCGCATTCACAAACTCATCCTTGCTCACATGAGCCTTCGCAAAGGCAGTCGGCGAGCTTTCTTCACAAACCGGTGATTCATAAGACAGGATTCCGCTCTTGATATCTATTACAACCGCATTGCAGTCACTCTCTTTTATCAGCTTAATGTATTCATCGTTATGGATTGCCGCATAGTAATTCAGGTACATGGCTCTTGCCTTTGCACAGAATTCATTGGCCTTGATGTCCGGCCTCTCGCATGGGTAATAGTCCAGGTGCTCGGCCCTGCCGCCGTAGAGTTCAATGCCGTACTTCTGCTTCTTCGCCTTGTCGTAGACGCCGTTTTCATTGTAGTTGGCGTCCGCCTCCTCCTGGGAAAAGGCCATGTACTTGCCGTAGACGTATCCGCCCTCGACCTTGTATCTGTTTACGACTCCATCGCTGTTGACTTTATCGAAGCCCTCAACCTTCAGTTCGGTTCCCTTCGGTGCAAAACCAGCAATGTCCGGTCCGTCCTCGTTTTCGTAAATCGTTGCAGGTGTGCGAACGTAAACAGTCTTCTCTCTGACAGTGTCCCCTTTGTCAGCAGTCAGGTTCTTTTCGTTTATATATAACTCGTTTTCGCCATGCTTTACACGGACTAGAACTCTGTCTCCTTCCTTCGCTTCCCTGCCTGTAAGCTCCAGCTTCGTTCCTCTGGCAATGGTCGCAGCTTCGCTGAAGCTTCCGTCA
This sequence comes from Bacillota bacterium, assembly GCA_030535275.1. Taxonomy (GTDB): domain Bacteria; phylum Bacillota; class Clostridia; order Peptostreptococcales; family Anaerovoracaceae; genus Lentihominibacter. Next base: position 7,466 of record JAUNIQ010000052.1, read on the forward strand.
TCGGCCATGGTATAGGTCTGAACCTCTGTGCCTTTCGCCGCAACAAAAGCCTCCTTATCGGAGGCTGTATGCTGACAAACATATATTGACATGCAGGCAATGGCAACTACCACCAGTGCCAGCACTGTTTTTGTAATATTATTTTCCAGACAGCTCATAGATATATTCTAACGGAATCTGCTTAAAGTATCCAGCAGAACATTTATATCTATTGGCTTGGAAAGATGACGGGTGGTATCATATCCATTCATTTTTGGCATCTGAATATCCATGAGAATAAAGTCATAGTACAGGTAATGCCCCTTGGCTATAATGTCAGCCTCGAATGTCGGATTGTCGTAGTTTACGCTGGCTCCTCCGAATATGTTCTAAATAGACAACTCTGTACAATTGTTTCACGTATGAAAGCTTACTTATTCTTGACTCAAACTTAAATAAATCATAAAATTAAAGCACCAAAGCAATATGAATAAGGAGGTGACCTTATGGGTTTATTTTCATTTGGAAAAGACAAAAAAGAAGAAGAACTGAAGGCTGCTGAAGAAAAGAAGGCGCAGGCTGCTGAGAAGGCAAAGGCTGTTGCTAAGAAGGCTGCTGACGAAGCAAAGGAAAAAGCTGCTGAAAAGGTTGACGAAGTCAAGGCTAAGGCAGGCGAAGCATTCAAGCTGGCTGTTGACGGCGAATGGGGAGAACTGACTTCAAAGGCAACTCAGCACATCTTCGGTCTGAGCGAAGACGGAATCTGCGGAGTTGAAACAATCAAGGCTATCCAGAAGAAGGTTGGCGCAACAGTTGACGGAGACTGGGGCCCTGAAACAACTAAAGCTATGCAGAAATTCCTGGGCATCACTGTAGACGGAGTAAGAGGTCCACAGACAATCAAGGCATGGCAGGAATGGTGCAACAAGCAGCTGTAAAATCTGCAAACGACCAGAAAACGAAAAAGCTGACAGAGGTATATCCGCTGTCAGCTTTTTGCTAAAGATATCTTATCTGAGATAAGGAGTTCATATCATGGTTAAAAGAATCGTGAAAATAGTTTTGAATGTAATCTTCCTTGTCATACTGCTGGCCATTATTTATGTGGCATATGTTCTCATTTTTACTGACCGTATCGGCGATCAGCAGCTGAAGGTCAGAAATTCAGTTGAGACAATGGCACAGACCCAGCAGAGCTATGACATTATCAGCTGGAACATCGGCTTCGGTGCTTATACCGCAGATTACGATTTCTTCATGGACGGCGGAACTCAGTCCCGCGCAGTATCCGAGGAGGCTCTCGATGCAAACATGGAGGATATCAGTTCTACGCTCAAAAGCAACGAGGCGGATTTTTACATGATTGAGGAAGTTGATATCGATTCCACAAGATCCTATCACGTGGATGAGAGACCATATATAAGAAATGCGCTTAAGGCTTATACACACTCATTTGCCCAGAACTACAATTCGGCTTACCTGCTGTACCCGCTGAGCAATCCTATCGGCGCTTCGAAATCCGGCATCATGACCTTCTCCCGCTTCAAGATGGACAGCTCCAGGCGTGTAGAGGTTCCTATTGATTCGGGCATAACCAAGGTCATGGACCTTGACAGATGCTACAGTGTCAGCAGAATACCTCTTGAAGGAGCCGATGGCAAGGATCTGGTTCTCTACACCCTGCACTTCTCGGCTTATTCGGCTGACGGCTCAATTGCAACCGAGCAGATGAAAATGATGCTCAAGTCGATGCAGCGGGAATATGAGAAGGGCAACTACTGCATTGCCGGCGGCGACTTCAACAAGGACCTCCTCGGCGATTCCTCCGAGTATTTCGGCGTTGATACCGAAGACTACACCTGGGCTCAGCCTATTGAGATGTCACTCTTTGACGACACAGGACTTCGCCTGGTGGCGCCGGATCCGGACTATCCATCAGTTCGAAATCCTGATTCGGCATTTCATGACGGACAGCTGGTGCTTACCGTTGACGGCTTCATTGCCTCAGACAACGTAAGCGTTGAATCCTGCAAGGTTCTGTATAACGGCTTCGCCTACAGCGATCACAATCCGGTAAAGATGAGTTTCGTTCTCGAATAATAATTGCAATAAAAGAGATGACAGAGGGGCAAACCCTCTGTCATCTCTTTTGTTATTTATATTTATTGTATAGCTCTTCAATATGTGCAAGCGCCAGCCTGATTGCCGGTTCAAAGCCTGCTGCCGCTTCAATAATTAGCAGCATGTAGATCATTGTGTAAGGAGCTACTCTATCCTCGAACTCCTTTAACTTCTGCGGATCATCCGAGCCTATGTAACTGATTGAGTAGTACTTCCAGAAATCCTCGAGCTGCTCTGCTGTCATGTGGAGGATCTCCTGGTTGCTTTCCTCATGCTGATAACCCTTCGTGGACAAATACAGGGCTGAAATGTCAAAGACCGGATTTCCATAGGCGAAGTATCCCAGGTCTATGAAGTAGGTTTTTTCTTCTCCGTCAGAAGAGCCCATGACCATGTTCCCTGTCTGAAGATCTCCATGAAGGCATGTGTCTGCATCCTCGGTTCTCTCCAGAAGCTCGAAGAGAAACCCTCTGATTTCTTCCCTAATATTCGCATCCTGAACCAGCCGCCTTGCAACGTCCTTCTCATTTGGAAATTTATCTGTATCACATTTTGTGCTGTGAAGCAGCTTTGACTGCTCTGCAAATATTCTCGCGTACTCCGGAAGCTTTTCCGGCTTGTCTGAACAAAGTCTTCCAAATGATCGTTTATTGGCGATGCGCTCAAACAGTATTCCTGTCTTTGCATCAGCTGATACCAACTCGTAGGTTTTCGGTACGGGAACCCCAAGGGCTTCGACACTCATTGCACGTTCGAACTCCCGCTCTGCGAGCTCCTGCCCGTTATCCGAATAGAACAGCTTCAGGAGGAGATTTTCATCCTCTTTATTTCGGTAGCTGTCAGCCGTGAATCCGTGACCCTCTTTTATCCAGTTTCCTAAATCGATCTCACGCATTGTCGTGCCTTCCTGCGTTATGCAGCTTCACATGCAGAATTCCGAGTCCGTGCGTGCTGTGCGCTCAGATCTCTGGATGCAATTATGATTTCTACAAGAGCAATAAACATGCTAATCAGGAGAATAAATTTTAGTCTTGTTTTTGCTTTCATTTTAATTAATAGTATGAGTACATTGCGGCAAGGCAAACCTGAAGGATAATGTAAGATATAATTCCAACTACAAAGCCAATAATAGCTCCGATGCCCGCATACTTGGCATTATGCGGCTGCTTATCCTTCCACACCAGGAACAGAATGAGTCCGGCGATAGGAACGCATCCACCCAGAAGGCCCCACAGCTTTGACGGTTTCTCTACGCCGTAAGCTGCCTGAGGCTGGCCGTACTGTGGCTGCGCCTGTGCGTACTGCACCTGCTGTGCATACTGTGGCTGCATGCGTACATCTGCCTGCTGCTGTG
>JAUNIQ010000168.1 GCA_030535275.1 Bacillota bacterium
GTACTGCGAGGAGAACAACGGATTGTTTGTCAACATATCGCCTGTAACAGCCAGTTGGATTAGTAAGAGTCTGAAGGTCCCATATCGAATTGATGTGAACGCCGTAGTAGGCTTTGACTTTGACCGCGTTGAGATTTATATTGACAATCGCGAGAAGGAAATAAACAAAGCCATCTTCGATTATCTCTACTCCAAGAAAGATGAAATCGAAAATGAGTATGGTGGTCATCTCATCTGGGAACGTCTGTCTGAAAACAGGGCCTGCCGCATCAAAGATGAAATCCAGTGCCATACATTTGAGATTGACAACTGGACCGAGGTATTTGCCTTTATGAAGTCGGCTGGTTTGAGGTTGTTTGATGTGTTCCACAGATTCATTAGTGAATTCTCTGCCAAGTAGAATGAATCTGTAAATGTCTCTCCTCAGCCGCATATTTGGGACAAAACCTGGAGTTACCGAGAAATCCTCGGCAACACCAGCCTCTACGCCGGAATTTGATCGTTTGCTGGCTTTCGGCGGTGCTCTGATGCGTTTGCTGAACGAAGACCGTTTTATTGCCCGCAGCGACTACAAACCCATTGTTGAGGAGTACGCAGACATCAAGACCTTTTTCCTCAATCTCCAGGCATCCAATCTTCTTGGTATGTATTGCGAGAAAAACGGCCTGGATGAAGAACGCATTATAAAAGCCCTCGCGCTTTTCAAAGAACTGGAGAACTTAAAGAAGTCCCCCAGTCTAATAAAAAAGCACAACGATAAATTCATAGCCAAGCATCTTGAGTCCGATAAAGAGTACTTAGACACCATTCTGTCGCAGGTTGATCCAGCTATCTCTCTAGATGTCGAGCAACGGAAAGTTGTGCTTTCTGATGAGGATTTCACGCTTGTTGTCGCTGGTGCAGGTGCCGGTAAGACCACCACAATGGCCGCTAAGGTCAAATATCTGGTGGAAAAGAAGGGCGTTAATCCGGAAGACATCCTTGTCATTTCCTTCACCAACAAGGCCGTCGGTGAGCTGGAGGATAAGATTGTCAAAGGCCTTCACATTAATTGCCCCGTATCTACCTTCCACAGGACAGGATACACCATCCTGCGGGAGAATGATGCCAAAAAACGCAATATCAAGGACGAAGGCTTCATGTGGAGCATCATTACGGATTACCTAAAGAATGATGTCTTGAAAAAGCCGGAAATGGTGGAGAAACTCATCCTCCTCTTCGGTACCTACTTTGATGCTCCGTACAATGGCGAAGGTATGGCCTCCTTCTTCAGCTATATGTCCAAGGCTGACTTCGCCACGATGAAGAATATTCTTTCTGAGGACAGCCAACAGATTATCAATAAGCGGACAAAGAAGGCCATCACCATCAATTACGAGACGCTGCGTTCCTCTGAGGAGGTAGTTATTGCCAACTTCCTCTACCTCAACAAAATTGATTACATATACGAGAATCCGTACCCGTACAGTTTCCCGAATTCACACCGGGCTTACACACCGGATTTTACCATCACTCAAAACGGCAAGACCGTTTACATCGAGCACTTTGGCATTACGGAAGACGGTACCCATAGCAGGTACACTCCGGAGCAGCTGGATAAATACAAGTGGTGGATAAAAAGGAAGGTCAAGTTCCACAAAGACCACGGGACAGATCTGATTTTCACCTTCTCCAAGTACAAGGACGGTCGTTCGATTGTGGATGACCTCAGGCAGAAACTGGAGAAGAGGGGCATCGTATTGGAGCCTCGCGACCCGCAGGAGGTCTATGAAAAGATTGTCTCCACAGAGGAAAACAAGTATATCGCCAAGCTGGTGAAACTCATTTGCCAGTTTATCCATA
>JAUNIQ010000053.1 GCA_030535275.1 Bacillota bacterium
CCGCAATTCAGATGGCAAAGGATCTGGGACCGGACAAAACCGTAGTAACAGTCCTTCCGGACACCGCTGAGAGATACTTCTCCACCCCGCTGTTCACTGAATAAACAAATATACTAAGCTGAACTAAAGCTAAAAAACAACAGGTGACAAAACTAAATCTTTGTCATCTGTCGTTTTCTCTGCTATATCACCTTATCCAAATATTTTATAGTGATATCTCCCCCTGTATTTCCGCATCATGGCGAAGGACAGTGTCAGCGTTGTGAACTGTGCAAACACAAGTGCTAACCATGCTCCGGTTATTCCGAAAAAATGCGGAAGTGTGAACAGTCCAACAAGAAGCATTACTATTCCGCTTGAGATGGATATGATTGATGACACCAATCCGTTTCCGTAGCAGGTGAAAAATCCCGATGCGAAAATGTTTATCCCTGCTGCCAGGAGAGACAGGCTGGATACGCGCAGTCCATACACTGACATGTCAAAAAGTTCTGTTCCCCTATCTGTATATACTGATGTAATCTGCGGTGCAAAAACAATACACACTACAGTTGCCAGCACAGATGCTATAGCAATGTACCAGGCAGTATATCTCATAATTCTGTTGATTTTCTCAAATCTTGCTGCTCCATAGAAGTAACTTATGAGCGGCATGCATCCCACCTGATATCCTATATGAACAGAAAGTATCAGATAGTTTATCTGCAGTACTATGGCCCCTGCTGCAACGCCTGTTTCACCGGCCATGCCGATAAGAATAATGTTGTAGAAAAACACCATTATTCCGCCGGCAGATTCATTTATAAGTTCCGGCGAACCGTTTACGAAACTGTGACCGATATATTTCCAGTCACATGTGAATTTCCTGTAATTGAGTCGTGTATCTTTCAGCAGAAAGTACGCTAAACCCATAAATGCTGTTGCGGCAAGACCTGAAATGTTTGCGATTGCAGCACCCTTCAGTCCCATGTTAAGCGGTCCCATGAGTAGAATATCTAGTCCAAGATGTACGATGCCGCCTGCAACATACAGTGCAATTGTAAATGCCGGATGGCCGTCAACACGGATGAAGAACTCATAGAGCACTCCCAGAAATGCAACCGGGCAGCCCCATACGAAGACACTCAGGAAAATATGGCAGTCTTCTGTAAGCACTTCAGTAGCTCCCAGAAAGCTAACGATAGGATCAAGAAAAACAAGCCCCAAAACAGTCCACAGTAGTCCAAGGATTACGCCGAATACACACACAAAAGTAAAGTCTTCATCAGCCTTGGTGCCTTTGCCCTGCCCCATTTCTATTCCAACAAGGGCGCTTGAGCCTGCTGCAAGCATTACGGCGAATCCCCAGAGGATACCCTGAAACGGATATGCGATGTTAATTGCTGCAAGCCCTTCTTCCCCTACGAAATTGGCTACGAAGATTGCATCAATCGTGTAATACAACGACAAAACGACCATCATCAAAACAGATGGCCATACGAAATTTGCGAATTTTTTCCCTGTTAAACTGCCTTCAAAAATATCCTGCTTCATTTGAGAGAAGAACATTCAGAGAGCCGGAGAAACAGCTCCGGCTCTCTGTATAAATTACTGAGTAATATTAGTCGCAGACTTCACTTGGATCCTTGATCTTAGTGTCAAGTGTAATCTGAAGTTCAGCTGCATATTCAAAGAACTTGTCGCACTGCTCCTGAGTAAGCATATCTGATGAAATCAGGCCGCTCATTCCTTCAAACTGATCATTTATAAACATCTTTGAGAAGAGATATCCGCTCTGTCCTGTCAGATACATTTCAGCAGTGATTCCTGCCAGTTCAAACGATTCAACAACACCTGGAGCGAATACGTGTGTTTCAACGAGAACGTCCTTGCCGTCCTTCTTGCCGTATGATTCAATTACCATGCAGCCTGCATCAAGTGCCAGACCTTCTTCCAGAATTTCCTCAATATCTTCCTTGAAGTGAGGAGCTGCAGGAATGTGGCTCATGATGAAATCGAATGGAACAATCTTCTGTCCGTTGAATTCTTCTTCTTCGTGGCTGAGCAGTCCTGCAGGATAAAGCTGTGAAGCGAAATCCATTCCTGCTCCCGCATACTTGAAGTATGAGTTCTTCAGTCCCTTGAATTCAGTTTCTGCATTGAATGCATACTGGAACGGTTCATCGTGGCAGTGTTCTCTGAAGATTATCGGTTCGTCCATGTATTCATACTGTCTCTTGATAGGTCTGCTGAACGGTTCAGTGTCGATGATTTTGCCGTTTTCTAATGCTACAGCAGGGTCTGACATGTCGCTCATTGCAGTAATTGGTGACCACCAGAATGGCTGGAATCTCTTAGCGTATGCACCTTCCCATACAATATTGTAAATGGAATCACATGTATCAAGATATCTCATTGTATACTTACTTGCAGCGCAGATAAGTCCGGGAGCGGAGCCTGTTCCAAACAGAGCCAGCTTGCCGATTTCCTTGAACTTAGGTCCGTAGATTTTATACATTGCCATGTAGCTCTTCCACCATTTTTCAGTTTCTTCTGAAAGTCCTTCAGGAACCGGATATTCCTTGCTCAGTTCACTTGCGTCCCACATTTCATACAGCTTGTCAGTTCCGTTGTAGTCCTGATAGTTTGCCTTAACAGCCAGTGCTGCGTCCAGAACTATAGGATTGAATGTAAGTGCCAGTGCGTTCAGAATAAGGTCGCAGCCTTCTGCTGCTGCAATAATGCTGTTTACATCAAAAGCGTCAACCTGCACGCCCTTAGCCTTATCAAGTTCTTCAACGAGGGCATTAACTGCCTTCATGTTGTAATCTGCTACTACTATTTCACTTACGCCGGGATCCTTGTCCAGTCTCTTAGCTGCTGCGCTTCCCTGTGCGCCAAGTCCTAATACTAAAACTTTTTTCATGTGACCTCCTATATATTTTTAATATTCACATCTAATGTTATGTCAAGTTCTGCTGCATATTCAAAGAACTTATCTACCTGTCCGTCAGTCAGCATGTCTGATGAAATTACTCCGGCCTGATCTCCGAAATCTTCATTGATGAACATCTTTGAATAGAGATATCCGCTCTGTCCTGTCAGATACATTTCACCTGTCATCTTGGCTCTTTCGAAGGATTCAACGAATCCCGGAGCGCTTACATGAACTTCAGCCAGAACGTCCTTGCCGTCCTTCTTGCCGTATGATTCAATAACCATGCAGCCTGAATCCACTGCCATTCCTTCTTCAACGAATGATCTGATTTCATCTTCATACTTCGGTGCATGAGGCACGTGGCTCAGAACGAATTCAAACGGGCTGATCATCATTCCCTGAAATTCTTCCTTCTCATGCTTCAAAAGACCCGCCTCGTATAATGGCTTTGCGAAATCCATTCCTGCGCCTGCATACTTGAAGTACGCATTCTTACAGCCCTTGAAGTATGTATCTGCATTAAATCCATAATGCAAAGGCTCATCATGACAGTGTTCTCTGAAAGTTATTTCTTCTTCCATGTAGTCATACTGTCTCTTAATATCTCTTCCAAAAGCAGGTGTGTTTATGAACTTGCCACCTTCGAATGCGATTGCCATGTCACTCATGTCATTGAGTGCTGTTACAGGTGACCACCAGAACGGCTGGAATCTTTTAGCGATTGCTCCTTCCCAGACGAAATTGTAAATAGTGTCGCAAGTGTCAAGATATCTCATTGAATGTCTTGTTGCCGCACAGATAAGTCCCGGTGCGGAGCCTGTTCCGAAGATTGCAAGCTTACCGATTTTCTCGAATCTCGGTCCGTATATCTTGTACATTGCGTTAAGGCTTCTCCACCACTTTGTAGCAGCAGGATCTTCAAATTCAGGTTCGCTGCCTGGATCATAGAATTCACTATCGATCCACATCTGATCAAGTGAAATTGTTCCGGCATAATCCTGATAGTCAGCCTTAACTGCGAGTGTCGCTTCCAGAACATTCTCTGTACATTCCAGAGGAAGTGCATTGATTACGAGATCAACACCTTCTGCAGCTGCTATGATGCTGTTTACATCATGTGCATCAACCTGCATACCTTTAGCTTTTGTAAGCTCTTCAACAATTGTATTTACAGCATTAATGTCATAGTCTGCACATACTATTTCGCTTACAGTTGCTTGTTCATCAAGTCTCTTTGCTGCTGCACTGCCCTGTGCACCAACACCCAGTACTAATACTTTTTTCATTTTTTCACCTCAAATCTTTTGTATTGTACTTTTAAATTTACTCTTTTATTTTACCTTTTTTCCCTTCAAAGTACACCCTATCTGGCTTAAATTCTCCCAGTTTTTCTGCCGGATATGTGAAAATGTCCTCTTTAAGCACTACGAAGTTGGCAATCTTCCCTGCTTCGATTGATCCCATAATGTGATCAAGGCGCATTCTTTCTGCGTTTACAGCCGTGTATCCGTGAATCAGCTGCTCAATTGTAAACTTGGCGCTTGCAGGAGGATGCATGCTGCCCGGATATCTTTCAGGATTAAGTGGAACTTCAGGATCCACTCTTGTCATGCCTATCTGCATTCCGACATAAGGATTAGCACGCCAGCTTTCTGTATAGTTGAATACATCGCTTGAGAATCCAACTTTTACCCCCGCTTCAATGAGCTTTCTGTGGTCAAACATTGTGGCCCACTTGTCGTATCCGAAGAAAAGCTGTACTCCTTCGTCTGAATATCCTCCTGCCCAGTGTGGTGTGGCATCAATATATATACCCAGCTTCGCAGGTCTTGCCACATCATCAGGATGTATCAGTTCGCAGTGCGCCATGGTTACCTTGATTTGCCATGCATCCCCGCAGATTGCCTTTGCGGCTTCCACTGCATCACAGACTCTTCTGAAGGAACCGTCGCATACTGTGTGAATGTGCATATCAAGTCCCTCTTTGTTAAGACGAACCAGAACCTCTGTCAGCTCCTCTGTGGTGGCAAAGGCCTCCCCGTGATATGTTCCCGTAGGATCGTTAAGAAGAGGATCCACACTGAAGCTGTCTCCGTGATCGTTAACTCCGTCAATGAAGAACTTCACAACTCTTATTTTAATATGATCAGTGGTATACTTCTCCTGCCAGTCACGAAGTGTTGCTATTGTTTCTTCCAGCTCACCGATTTCCTCAAGACATACGGAGCCCTCATAGAACATTCCAAACTTTCCTGCCTTGTCCATTTCATATATAACCTGCAGACTCTCTTCCCCTTCAGTGAGTCCATCCATGAGACCCATGGTACCGTTCTCCTTAAGCATATCAAAGAACGGTGTCAGCATCTCTTCCGTAGCTATGATTGGAGGTTCCCATCCGATAGCTTCATAGATCTTCAGGTCACTGAAATCCGGTGCAGATTCAAGACAGTTTCCTGTGTATTCTCCGTCTTTGTTCTTGATGAACGCTCCTTCTCCGCCCATTGGACTCGGTGCGTGAGGAATGCCGTTTTCGTCCTTCAGCATGTCAAGAGCGATGCTGTTGTACCAGCAGGCGTGATCGGAAAAGTCCTGAATTCTTGCGGGTCTGTCCGGAATTATCTCATCGAGAACCTCCTTCTGCGGACCTTCTTCTCCGAAGGTTTCAGTGAAGTAGTTCTCACAGTAGAAAAACGGATTTGTTTCCTTAGGGAATTCTTCGGCCGCTTTCTTTATGTATTCAAGGAGTTCATCCTTATCGTAGGTCCTCGGAATTCTCGCATGCCAGAAGGTTTTCGCTACCGTGCCGGGGTGTGTGTGCCCGTCAATGAGCCCCGGAATTACAACCTTGCCTCCAAGGTCAACGGTTTCGTCTGCTTTTGCAAAAGCAAGACTCCCTGCTTCATCACCAACATATGCAAACTTGTCATCTTCTGTTATGAATGCTTCAGCCCATGGCTGCGCAGGATTTTCTGTGTAAATTCTGCCGTTTGTGTATAGTATTCTTTTAGTCATTGTAAGTAGTCTCTCCGTTCATTATTGTCTCACAGACCTTTGTCATGTAAACCTCTTCAACAGGCACTTCAAAAATGTTTCTGTCCAGAATCACCATGTCTGCATATTTGCCGACTTCAATGGATCCGATTTTGTCCTCCATGCGCATCTGGTATGCATTGCTCATGGTATATGCTGTAATAACATCATCCATTGACAGTTTCTCTGATTCAGGTTCCAGTTCAAATGTTCCCGGATAAATATCGTCTCTGTACATTTTTCTTGTACAGCCCATCTGAAGTCCCTTGACAGGTTCGCTTCCGAAATCGTCAACAGGATAGTCGGAACCGGCTCCGATGCGGCCGCCCTTATTCAGTACTGTTTTCATTTCGTACATTGGCGGAAGCTCAGGTGAAAGCACTCCTGCAGCTGCTTCAAATGCTGCATGCCATACAAATGTTGTGTTGGCCAGAATGCCCAGCTTTCCGAATTTCTCTGCATCGCCTTTGAACAGATATGTTGAGTGTGAATTTACAATTCTTGTTTCATCATGTCCCGCCTCACGAATAGCCTCGGTCATTTTAACAAGTCCATGTGATGCCATGTCGCCGATGCAGTGTATGTTTATGTCAAATCCTGCTTCTGCAGCCTTAAGTCCGGCCTCAATCAGTTCATCATCGCTGAAGAATGTTTCCGGAGCAGTTCCTGTAATAAGATATGGCTCTGAGATTGCTGCAGTCATATCCTCCAGAGTTCCGTCCTGGAACATTTTAACGAAGGTGAATCTGCACATGTCATTATTGATTTTGCTGTTCAGATCTTTTGTAACTGCGATTCCTTCGTCAATTTCGCCGATGCTGTTTACCATTACTCCGCAGCCGTTGAATCTCTGCTTCAGACCCTTATTCTGCACAAGTTCTATGAGACCGCTTCGCATGTAGTCTGTCATTCCTCCGAAGCCACCCATGTCGCATATGGATGTTACACCGCATGCAGCGTAATCTTCAGATATTTCCGTGAGTGCGCTGTTTATTTCGTCTGTATCAATGACCTCGATCCTGCTTGTTACCATGCTTGCAGCCATGGTCTCGAGAAGATATCCTGTCGGGTTGCCCTCTTCATCTCTTGCGAAGAAACTGCGTCCCGGAAGAGGATCCGGCGTTTCTGCCGTAATTCCTGCCTTTGCAAGGGCTGCCGAATTGCACCAGCACACGTGGCCGCTTGTTCCATAGAGAAAAATCGGCTTGTCAGGGCAGACTCTGTCAAGCATGAATCTGTCCGGCATTGTTTCGTTCTCTACGAACCAAACTTCTTCGAAGCCTTTGCCTGAGTAGTACTCTTTGTCAGGATGCCCGCTGATGTATCTGCTTATTTCCTCGAGCATTTCATCAAGGGTAAACAGCCCGTTAAGAAGAATTCCCGACTTGAAGAAGGCGCCCATTACAGGGTGACAGTGTCCGTCAATAAATCCCGGAAGCAGAAGCTTTCCTGCCAGATCCCTGATCTCTGCGTCTTTACCGTCGATGAATTCCTCCGCGCCTTTATTGTCGCCAACATAGACGATGCGCGGGCCGTCTGTTACAACAGCCTCCGCCCAGTCGCGATTTTTATTTACGGTATATACTTTACCGTTAATATAAGCTTTTATCATGTTGTTCCTTTCTAAATCAGGTGCTTGAACTGTTCAAGGTCAACTTCCTTGCCGGCCTTTCTGTCCTCAATAGCTGCCTGAACCTTATCAAATTCAGTCTTTGAAAGGTTGTACTGAGCCAGGAATACCATGCTGAGGAATACGAATACGGCAGGAACGATTGTAACCATTGACCATACGCCCTTGGCAGCTAATTCAGTTACTGCAGCTGCTTCTGTATATCCAAAGAGCTGAAGTCCCCAGCCGAGGAACAGTGCTGCAATGGCACCTCCTACTGTCTGAGCCAGGTAATTCAAAGCCAGCATTCCGCCTTCCTTCTGTTCGCCTGTTGCCAGAGTGTATACGTCGCAGCAGTCATAAAGCAGTGAGTACATGAGTGAGTAGAATGCACATGAACCAAGTGCAACAACGCCGCTGAACAGTACGAATGAAACGAATGTAATATCCATTACCATGCCCAGAGCAAACCATACTACTGATGAAACTCCATATGCTCCGATGAATGTCATCATTGCCATTTTCTTGTCCCACTTGTTTGCAATACCGAATACGATAGGAACTGTAGCAAGAGCAATAATAGTATTCAGAGTCCAGAACAGTGACTGCTGAGCTTCACTCATTCCGCAGAAGCTTGTCATTGCATAAACTGTTCCGTTGTTCATCATGATATATCCGATACAGAAGATAACTGTGAAGATAATCATCTTTCTGTAGATTTTGATTTTGAAGAATCCTACATAATCCTTAATCAGTTTAACGAAACTGAATCTTTCGCCTCTGATTTTTTCGATTTCTTCCTGTGTGTATGCAGGCGGTTCTTCAGATGTTGACAGGTAACACCAGATTGAACATCCTGCCATAATCAGTCCGAGAACAACAACTGCAAAGAACCAGCTCAGTGCATAGTCTACACCGCTGCTTGAGAAAATGCCGACCATTCCGATAGTTCCCGATGCAACAATGAGAGTGAACGGGAATGCGGAGTATGCAACGATACTTCTCAGTGTATTTCTTTCCTTGTAATCCTTAGTCATTTCTGCACCAAGTGCTGACCATACGCTTGTGAATGATGCGTAGCAGGTAAAGAAAAGGATTGCCAGTACTGTATAGTATGCAACCTTGAATCCAAGTGATCCGCCTACAGGGAAGAACAGGAACATGGTAACTATCGCAAATGGAATAGCAACCTTGATCATCATTGGTCTTCTTCTGCCCTTAGGGTTCAGTGAATTGTCTGAGATGTAAGCTACTACCGGGCCGGAAATCGCCTGGCAGATAATAGCTATAAATGATATTGTTCCTGCAATGCCTGCAGGGATCCCTACTGCATCAGTAAGGAAGAACATGAAATACGTACCAAACAGATAGTAAGGTATGGTATCACATGAACCGCCAACGCCGTAACCTATCTTGGTTTTCATTGGCACTTTCTTTGTCTTTAATGTGTCTTCCATTTCAACCTCCAAAAATCAGATAATAATATAAATAATTTCAATGACTTACTGTCTGTATATGATATCTCCTTCAGAGATGAGCATATCTACTTCTATGCCTGCATATTCGTCAGGGTCAGTTTCAAATAAATCCCCGGTGAGAACTACAAGATCGGCCATCTTTCCCTCTTCAAGAGTTCCTGTGATTTCCTCAAGACCCAGGGAATATGCACCGCCCTCTGTAACGCTGTTCAGCATTACGTCAAAGGATACTCTTTCTTCCGGTCTGAACAGTGTCTCTGTATCATCACCCGGCATTTCCGCATACACTCTCTGCATGCCTGTCTTCATTGCAAACAGTGAGCTCGGCCACGGTGTAATAGGATAATCGCTGCCTGAAGCTATTACTATTCCCTCGTCCGCAAATGATTTCATCGGATACTGAGTCTTCTGTCTTTCTTCGCCCAGAAGCGGTATCTCGTTGCTGTATGTGTATACCTGGTCTGTGAAGAACCAGTACGGATTTGAAGCAAAAACTCCACCGAGGGCTGCAAATCTCTTTATGTCCTCTTTATCTGCAAGCTGTGCATGGGCAATAACCGGTCTTCTTTCTTTTACTCCGTTGGCTTCAGCCACCTTCTCCATAACATCGACTACCTGCTGGAATGCCCTGTCTCCGATTACATGGAAATGCACATCGTATCCGGCTTTATCAAGTGCCTGACATGCGCCGAAAAGCTGTTCATCTGTCCACAGATGCGCACCGAAAAAGCCTTCCTCGTCAGCATATGCTTCCTTGAGCCATGCAGTTCTTCCTTCTAGAACTCCGTCGACAAATATCTTGGCATATCTGCCTGTAACCAGTCTGTTTCTGACTGTCATGTCGGCCTTGCCAAGTGCCGCAACATCCTCTTCATAGGATGCAGGTTCAACATGAAAAGCAAGTTCTGTTTTGATAAGAAGCTTCCCCTCATCAGCCAGTTCTTCGTATGCCTTGTGAAGATTACTGTCTTTCTTTATGAGCATTTCGGTGAGAAGTGTGTACCCGTAAATCAGCATATCCTGCTGATATGTCATTATTGATTCCTTATATTCCTCAACTGTAAAATCAGGAACAATTGCGTTGATCAGTCCCTGCGCCTCATCCATGAAAGCACCGGACAGATTGCCCTCTTCATCCCTCGCTATGTGACCGCCCGGAGGATCCGGTGTGTCTGCCGTTATACCTGCAAGCTCTATTGCTTTTGTATTGGCCCATATTGTGTGACATTCTTTTGATGAAATGGCTGCAGGTACATCCCCTGTTATTTCATCAAGAACTTTCCTGTCAGGACTTCCGTTTTCGAAGAAAGGTGAAGGCCATCCTGTTCCCTTGTAGAAATCCAGGTCAGGATGTTCATTAACATACTTTCTTATGTCTTCTATACAGTCTTCCGCAGATTCCACCTCATCGCCGATTGCAAGATGACATTCCTCACTTACGGACTTCATTCCCCCGTGAGCGTGACAATCGCAGAATCCCGGAAGCACGGTTTTTCCCTCCAGGTCAATGGCCTCAACAGACTCATCTGCAGTCTCTATTGCCTTTGCATCTTCTTCACTTCCTGCAAAAGCAATCCTTCCGTCTTCTATAAGAACAGTCTCGCAGAATTCTCTGCCCGTCCAGATTTTGCCGTTAAATATCTTTTTCATGATACTGCCCTCCCGAAAAAGATGGCAAAATGACAGGTATTTTGTCATCTTTCTTACATTATTTCATTTATATTATACTAATTTGAATTTTCGCATTCTATGGTTATTCTTGTTATGTTT
>JAUNIQ010000169.1 GCA_030535275.1 Bacillota bacterium
GGCGTAACGTTCCCGCCCCGGGAGGAATATCATATCCGCCAGGATGATGAACTGGCCGTATACCGGGAAGGAAAAAACAGCTGACTAAAAAAGGTCACCTGCGGTGACCGCTGAAATGAGCAGATACGAAAGTGTCGGCTCATTTTATACTTAGAGTATGATCGATGCCGAACTCTACACAGAATATCCATACTATGGCGCATATACCGTTGATGATCTGCCATATGATCCGGATAAGCCCCGTTTGAAGGATCTTTTCTGGCGGCACTACAACTGGCTGGAAGAAATGGACAAAGCCGGTAAAGCCCGGCCTGCTGTATTGGACAATATCCAGAAAGCGCTTCTGTGCAATACCATTTACCTTGGCTATGACGGCTTTGAATGTATGGAGTGCGGTAATGAAACACTGTTTTTCCGTAAATGCCATTCCCGTGTCTGTAACTCCTGCGGTGTCAAATATCAGAAACAGCTGGCGGCCAAGGCTGAAGTCATGTGCCTGGATGTCTCACATCGTCACGTTGTATTTACGATCCCTGAAAACTACAGGCCCCTCTTCCGCAAAGACCGAACTGCTCTGAATTATCTCTTCGTCGCTGCCAGAAATACTGTCTGTAAAATGTTCAATGAGAACATCTATCGCAAAGAGAAGAGAAAGCACGGTAAAACAGGCAAAATCCGCAACGGCAAAGATAACCGCTATCTTTATCGTAACTTTAAAGATCAGAAGATATTCGGGATGATTGCCACCCTGCATACCTTCGGCAGAGATCTCAAATGGAATCCGCATATTCATGCCCTAATCCCTGAACTCATCTATGATCCCAAAAAGGATTCTTTCAAGGAAGTTCACCATTTCGATTTCAACTCTCTGAGAAAAACCTGGCAATACGAACTGAACAGACTTCTCCTCGAACACTTCGGACAGTCCTTCCGCAAATACATGAACTTCAGTTATATCAATCAGAATAATGGCTACTATGTCTACGCCAAACAGTCCCAGACTTCTTCAGCCGGCAATGTCGGTGCCTGTGTGAACTATATGATGCGTTACGCCGCCCGTCCTGCCATGGCTGAAAGCCGTATTAACCGATATGACAAAGATTCCGATACTGTTGAATGGTTCTATGATGACCACCGCACAGAGGAACGTATCATTGTCAAAGAGTCCGGTCTCGATCTGCTTAAAAAGATCATCATTCATATCCCCGATACCGGTTTCCGCATGATCCGCTATTACGGCTTTTACAACAACAAGAAACAGGATCTTCTGAACAAGCTTCACGAGCAGCTTGGCAGGGTCAGAAAAATCAGCCGCGACCGTAATGAAAGAAAACGGTCTCTCCGCAATAAAATGAACCGTCTTCACTTCCGTACCATGTGTATGGATTCCTATAATAGAGATATTCTCCGCTGTAAATGCGGCGCTGTTATGGTTTATGTGGATTCTTACAATCCGCTTGATGGGAGGTCTAATGACAGACAATACCGACAACAATGTCTTGATGAAATGCGTCAATTGTGGCTACGAAGAGCTGGTCCCCCTCTCCGATCTTGAACTGCTTCGTGATCTTCCTCCGATCTCTGATGAAGATCATCTCCTCTGCCCTTTCTGTCTTCACGATATGTACCGCAAGGATTCTCCCCGCTTTAAAAAGGTTAGATAATTCTTCTGCTTAATCTACTTCATTCTTTTATCGTGCTTTTCTATTTTTTGGTCCTTTTTCTTCCTCTTTCCTGTTTTTGGCTCAACGCATTCAAATTCTTATAAGATAAAAAAGGTCACCTGCGGTGACCGCTGAAATGAGCAGATACGAAAGTGTCGGCT
>JAUNIQ010000170.1 GCA_030535275.1 Bacillota bacterium
ATCTCCGGCTTCAATCATTATCATTTTGCCCTGAGTGGGGACAACGCTGTTTTTAAAATATGCAGCAATCTTTATAAATGCATTCTTGATGGCCTCTTTGCCCTTTACTTCCAAACCGGGGCGCACTACCAATACGGCATCATCTGTATAGTAGTTTTTCAGGTCATCAAACCGTTCTTCCTTTATTGCCTTATCAGCTTCATCAATCAGCTTTTTGATTTCTTCATTCATTTTGTTTACTTATCCTTTCTTGCAATTTTTCACATTTGCATCAGCACTGTTCAGCACGTTACTCTGTCAGTTCTCCACAGATATTGCAGGACATCAGTTCTTTGATTTTTTCTTTGCTGTATCCCGAGCTGAACAGATAATAGAGTTTTGCTACAGCTGCTTCTGTTGTCATATCTGCGCCGCTGACGGCGCCGACCTCAGAGAGGCCTCTGCTTGTTTCATAAGTACCAAGGCTTACCCTTCCTTGTAGGCATTGGGAACACACTGTTAGGATAACACCATGTTCGTATGCTTTCTTAATAATCGGAAGGAGTGAATTCCCGCTTGCGGGAATGTTGCCGGATCCAAAGGTTTCGAGGACAACTGCCTTCAGGCTTTCCGTCATGATTCCTTCGAAAAGAGAAAACTGTATTCCAGGGAAAACCTTAATAACGCCAATCGGAAGCTCCCGAAACTCAACCAGGCGGAGTTCTGCACGATCCGGGTGGGGCACTTCAAGGGCAGCTTCATTATACTGGATTCGAATGCCTGCATCGGCAAGATGCGGATAATTGGGTGATTCAAATGCAACGAACTGGTCAGATGACAGCTTTACGCTGCGATTTCCGCGAAGGAGTTGCCCGGAAAAACAAATACATACCTCCCGAACCTTCCCCTCGGCAGCAATACATACGGAATTAAAAATATTTTGCAGACCGTCACTTCGAATTTCGCAAAGCGGAATCTGAGAACCGGTAAAGACAACCGGTTTCTCCAGTCCCTGCAGCATAAACGACATTGCAGAGGCAGAATATGCCATTGTATCGGTTCCATGGAGCACAACAAAGCCGTCATAGTTCTTGTAGTTATCAAAAATAGCTCTGCCGATCTGATTCCATTCCGCAACACCCACATTGGAAGAATCCAGCAGTACATCAAATTCGATGATATCCCACAGCGGCATATCTGGATGGCGCATTATTCAGCGTGTCGCGTATCGTATTGGATACAGGAATATAGCCATTGGCACTGGAAACCATACCGATGGTTCCACCGGTGTAAATAATCAGTATCTTTTTTTCGTTTAATCTGTTCATCATCGTATCTCCCTCATTCAGCAGTACATGTCTGCCATTGGAGTTTCTGATTTTATCATGTAGTGTCCCATTCTGACATCAGGACGATCCACTTTCCAATTACAATAGAAAACTCTTTATGTGTAATTCCGGTATTCTGCGCAATTGCGTTAATTATCGTAACTTCTTCCAAAGTGCAGTTATTGCACTTCTAACTTATCATATTTACACTTTGAGAAAAATCACTGCGAATATACATGGAAACATATCCACATTCTTGCAGCATATTGATGCTATGGTCAAAAATGCTGCATATCGCACCTAGGCTCTAGACAAGAGAACTACGCACTCGACATGGGTTGAGACAATGCCGTGAATGTCGACTGGGCACGGGAACAAATCTACCCCCGCAGTACATGGGAACATATCGCCTCAACAAACTGGGATTTGTCTTACTCACGATTGAGCGATTAAACTAGAATTTTCTACCTATCCAATATCTTCTCTTTTATCCTATTAGCTGCTTCAATATG
>JAUNIQ010000054.1 GCA_030535275.1 Bacillota bacterium
CCCCAACGCATTCATTTTTAGTTTATTCTATCGGCAGTTGTAATTCCGTAAGCCACTCTGACGGATCCTCTTTGTTCCAGATGCCGTCTATGTAGCATTCTCTTGCAAGTCCGCTTACCTTGTAGCCGTTCTCATCTGCATATTTCATGATATAGGCATAGGCCTCACCAATGCTCTCATAAGGTCCCCTGTGAAAAATGCTAAGCACTTTTGTCTCGGGAATTTCACGGAATTTTATGAAGTCATCGCTCTTTCCGATCTTTTCGACGGCCTCATTATGTCTGATTCTCACATCGGTTTCTCTGTACTCACCGTCGAGATATTCGCAGAATTCGTACTCCGGTACGCTGCACTTCAAATCCGGATTCAGCTCCATGCATTTCTGACCGCACATTGGAATGAACTGCATGAGATCTGAGTAGTTCTCCAGTGTAGCCTCTGAGTAGTAAACGATGCAGGACGGAATGTCCTTGACTGTAACCTGATATTTCATCTCTTTCTCCTCCAGAATATGTTTTATTATGGAGAGGCGGCCGTCAATGCTTTGTTTCTCGGATTCCAGGGCTTTTGCTTTTGCTGACAGTATTGTTTTAATATCAGCTCCGGCCCTGATTCCCCTGATTTCATCTATTGATAATCCCATCTGTCTGAACGCCTTGATTCTCGCAGCATCCTCCAGCTGGCCGGTTTCATAATAGCGGTATCCAGTCCACTGGTCAGTGGATGCCGGCATCAGGATTCCTTCTTTCTCATAAAACCTGAGTGCTTTGACCGTAATGTGTGACAGCTTTGAAAACTCACCGATTTTCAGCATTTAAAACTTCCTCCTTTCCACATTTCATACTCTAGAGCATCCCCCTGGGGGAGAGTCAATCATTTTGTTAAAAGAAGGCACAGGAGCTATCTGCCCCTGTGCTTTTCCTTTTTCTTTTGCTGTTTCTGTTCAAACCTTCGCTTCGCCTCAAGCTGTTTTTCTTCTCTGCTTCTGGTTTTGCGTTCAAGTTTGTTCTGCTCCTGTTGCAGTTTAATCGCCTGCTGTGATCTGGTGCCAATGCCGGTGCTGTGCATCTGTCTGGCGATTTCACGCTGCCTGCGTTTCGGGTTTTTTGCTTCCCTTTTTACAACAGTTTCAACAGCCGGACTGAATTTCAGGCTGTAGTAGTGTTTAAGGATGAACTCGTAAATATCGTAGTCCCTTGGTTCTGCACCAAATGTTACCTTTGATACTGAGAGCTTTCCGTCTTCGATTCTTTCAAAGACGCCCACCCAGAAGGGTTCATCGAAATACACAATAAGCCTTAAATTGATCAGGTCCATTGCAATCCCTCCTTCTTGTTAAGATTGCAAAGAATGGACAACCCGGAGGGGCAGGTTACTTACCACAGATAACTGTGACGGCCGGGCTACCTACCGGCTCTAGCATGCAAAAGCACACATTGCGTTTTTATCTTTGCCTTAGTTGTTCTTCGTTTAGAATATCTGACCGGTCAGCTTCAGCTTCTCCTTCTCAGGGAACTCCTTATCGAATTCTTCCGCTTCTGCTTCATCCACAAAGTATCCCGATGGAGTGGCATATTCACCTGTAACCCCATCAAGATAGCCTGAGATCAGCTCTTTGCAGAGAAAGAAGGATGCGTCTTCTCCCTCAGGCAGGCCGTGATAGCGTATGCCGTACTCGCTGGCATATGTGAATCCGCTTTTGCCGTAGAAGTCGATATTGCCTTCGAAGCAAAGGGCTCCACATCCAAGCTGGGCTGCCTTTGCGAGAGAGTAATCCAGAAGCATCTTGCCGTAGCCCTTGCGTTTAAGCTTGGGTGAGATGCAGATCGGTCCCATGGTCATGATTGGAATTTCTCTGCCGTCGTCTGCCTTTATGGAAGTTCTCACGAACATGTTCTGGCCGATAATCCTTCCGTCCAGCAGCATGACAAAGTCAAGTTCCTTCACAAAGTCGGGATCCGTTCTCAGCTGATTCAGAACGTAGTGCTCCAGACATCCCGGGCGATACACGTTCCAGAAGCTCTCCCTGACGAGATTCTCAACTTCCCTGTATTCTTCTTCTCTTTCTAAACGAATTTCGATGTTATTTTCATTCATTGTTTTTCCTCCTGAATATTGTTTTCTTCAACTGCATCTCTGCGGGAGGTTTGTTCTGATTGTGTGCAAACCTCCCGGTTATGCCACAATCTCCAGTCTTGTCTTTTTAATCAAAAAGCACTCTCCTTAAATATTATTACCCTTTCGGGCATTGGTAATTATAACACAAATCAAACTGCTAAACGAGCTCATACCTGCATTGCCTGAAGCTGGTGTCAAAGAGGCATATACTCTTGTAGTCGCAGTAAGTACAGGATGTTCTGCGACCGCCGGGACCTGAGTTGCCCTTTTCCATCTTCGGCGCAATGTCAATTACGCCCTGCTGTATTTCATGGCAGATTTTCTCAACCTGTTCGCTTGCCTTTGCACGAAGCTCTTCAAATTCTTCTGACGAGAGAAGCTCGCTTCCGCTGTAAGCCTTGATGCTGCCGTCCTTGTTCTGCTTAATCGGAATCGCAATGCCGCTGCCGGTCTGCTCAATGGATTCATCCATTGCATTGAGAAAATCTTTCTCGTTTACCAGCACGCCTTCAAGGCGGCATCCTTTGGCCACTCTGTCCGCAATGGAAACTCCTTTATCTCCGGGTGTCCCTTCGCTGTCAGCGTTGCTGTCCAGCTCCCCTATCTTAAAGTAAAATACACCGGCAGGCTTGAGTTCCGAATCCGACTCAACAACTGCATTCATGTATACCATAAGCTGAGGCTTGTAGCCTTTCTCTATGTGCTCTTTATTTACTTCGATGCTGCCTGTCTTGTAGTCAATGACTCTGACGGCTTTAACAGGATTTCCGTTCTCGTCCGGGCCTGCATTTATTACGTCGATTCTGTCAATTCGACCATTCAGCATTGCCTTCTTGCCGTTGTCCAGCTCTATTTTCACCGGCTTAATGAACTTGCTGTCAAAGCCGAAGCTTTCCTCGAAATACATGTCCTGAGTTCTGCTGCCTCGAACCTGCGCTATCATTGCCCACGCAATATCGCCACAGGTTTCAACAATCCTTTCAAGCTGAAGCTCACTGGCCTTGTCGCTGACATATACGCCCTCGTTGTATTCGGCAGTTTCCCTGAGGATGATTTCTTCGACTGCACTCCTGCATTCTTCCTCACTAATTGTCATCCAGGCTGATTCAGGAGATGTAACCGAAGTACCATCAGCAGGCATAAGACTCCTTGACAGCTCCTGAAGAGCCGCATGGAATACATCGCCCCTTGTTCTGGCATCAATTCCGAAGCCGGCCGGTTTATCAGCTCTGAGTCCTCTCTCCACGAAATGTCTGAAAGGACAGCTGCTGTAGGTTTCAAGGCGGCTTGCACTCATGTTGATTGAATCGCGGTCGCCAAAATACAGGTCTTCGGCCAGATCCTGTTCGAGATTGTTTATCATGTTATCGAAGTTCAGCCCTTCTCTGATTTTGCCTATGCTGTCCTCATCGTTTTCGGCATACCAGTTCATTGCCGAAATCCATTTATCATCTATGGAGCCGTTTTCAATGTAGGCTCTCATGGCTTCTGCCATGTAGGACAGGCTGCCTTTGCGCGATGCAATCATTTCCGTTACGTCGGCAGTCTGAAGATCTCCCAGCACTTCGCATTCTGATATTTCTCTAAGCACGGAGAAAATTCCCGATGGAACGATGCTCTTGCCGTCCTGATCGGCCAGGCTGCAGCTTACCATAAGGTCCTCTTCAGGCAGTGAGAAGGTCCTGTAAATTGCCATCTGCTCTTCCTGTCTTCGAACGTTTTCCTTCTTGCTTATGTTGAGCTTCATTTCTTCCAGACGGTCCAGTTCCTTCTGCGTGAGAAGTCCTGAATCCGATGGCTGAATTGGCAGTACGCCCTCATTTGCTGCGCAGACAATCAGGCTTTTCGCATGGCTAACTCTGGTTCTCTGAAGGGTACCGATTATTACACAGTCAGTGCTGGTCGGCACCAGCCCGATTTCCATCTCTTCAAGTCCCGCTGCCAGCACATCTCTAAGCTGAGCATTGGAAATGCTTTCTTCCCCTATTACTCTCACAATCTGAGTGAAGAGTCCGCAGATCATGTTCCAGCTCTGGGCCGTTTCCGCAGCACCCTCTGCCAGGCCCAGCTCCTTCTGTCTGCTGATCAGCTCAGCGATTCGGCCGCGGATATTAAAATCATTTTCAAGGAATTCATACAAGCCCCTAATCTTTTCGCCTGCACTGTTCCTGCGCCCGATTTCATCCCTTGCACGCTCAATACTATCGACAATAAACGATCTCATCTCATTGAGTCTTGCAAGCTCTTCTTCTGAATATCTGTTACCGTAGTCGCTCTTTCCGACCCAGGTGAAGTCCTTTTTCCACTTATTGCCACGGATTCTGGCCTCCGCCTGATAGTTGTTCAGAAGCTCCTCATCGGCTCTCTCCCAGCCCATCAGCCCTGCGCTGACCATTTCCATTATCGGCCCGTCTTCATAGCCTGACGCAATAATATCCAGGAATGCCAGCAGGAATCTGACGACAGGCTGATGCAGCACCTTTCGCTTTCGGTCTGCAAAGGCAGGAATGCCCCATCTGTCAAATGTTCGTTTGAGTATTCCTCCGCGAACATCCATGTCGTTACATATTACCGTAATATCACTGTATCTGTAGCCCTTGTCGCGGACCAGGTCTGTAATGTGGGCAGCTGCTCTGTCTGCCTCGGCATAGATGTTTGAAGCCTCCACAAGGGTAATTTCAGGATGCACTTCAGCTCGTTTTTTCTCGATTTTTATTGCCTTTGCATCATGGCCTGTGGCTGATGCCATTTCCCTGAGATTCTCAATCACCAGTCCGGTAAGATCAAACAGGCCCTCGCCTCCGCCGATTGTGAGAACCCGTGCGTCTCCGCTGTTTTCTGCGCCCGCATCTTCCCAGGTCATTACGACATTTACCCGGGCTGCCGCACTGAGTATTTCTGCTATGACCTGCATGTTCAGCGGAGTGAAGGTGTCAAATCCGTAAATCCAGACGTCTGCGCCTCTGATAAGCTCTGAGCCTGCCATGAGTCTGCCGTACAGTTCCATGTAGTCTTCCGTGTCAGTAAATCTTCCATCAATGGCTTCCTCGTAGGCCGTGTATATTTTCTCTATATCGGACAGCTTAAGTCTGAGGAATCTGTCTGTTTCCTCTGTAACCTCCCTAATGTCTTCAGGGCCTGTGCCGTAGCGTTTCATTTCCGAAATGAGCTGGTTGGCGTGAGACACGAAGCTGTTCCTGCCGCCCATTCTGCTGTAGACCTGCAGCTCACCATCCTCGGCCAGCCTGCTGATAATAAGTGAAAGCAACATGTGTCTGCCGTATCTGTCTATCAGCTCCGGCGCCTTGCCGCCAATCTCTTTAATCACCTTGTGGCCCAGAGCCGAAAAGTCTGTTACCATCAGATTGAGCAGTGCGCTCCTGCCGGTCTTCTCCCTGAAGTACTCCAGGGCATCCTTCTCCATCTGAAGGGAATACTGATCCGGCACAATCAGAATGGTTTTTTCCTCCGGATTAATCTCGTCAAATATGAAATTTTCGCGGTCCGTAGACTCGTTTCCGTAATATATCTTTAACATGTCTGTATTATATCATATTCAAAGGGAGACAAAATGGACAACAAAAAAGCTGACAGAATATTTCTGTCAGCTTTTAATAGTTCTACCGGTCTTCCCGGAAGTATGGCAGACCCAGACTTTCCGGTGGCTGATGTTCGCGCTTTCTTCTCATGCTTGTAACTACCAGTACTATGATTGTTACGAGGTACGGAAGCATCTTCCACAGTTCCTTGGTAGCCATGCCTGCGCCCGGAATGTACAGGTTCAGGATGAAGAGTCCACCGAAGAGGATTGATCCGAAGATTGCTACGTTTGGCTTCCACAGAGTGAAGATTACCAGTGCGATTGCCAGCCATCCTCTGTCACCGAATGCGTCGTTTGACCATACGCCGTTGGCGTAATCCATTACGTAGAACAGTCCGCCGAGGCCTGCGATCATGCAGCCGATGCAGATAGCAAAATATTTGTATTTATTAACATCGATTCCGGCAGCGTCTGCTGTTGCAGGATTTTCACCTACTGCTCTCAACTGAAGACCTATTCTTGTCTTTGCAAGAATGAAGCCACAGACAACTGCTATTGCCACTGCCAGATATGTCATAAATCCGTATGACAGGAATACCTTGCCGAACCAGCCCAGATTGTCAGCAAACGGCAGTGCCTTTCTGAAGCACTGGCTTGTTGCTGAAAGTGCGATTGATGGAACTGCACTTCCTGTCAGCTTCATGAGTGAGCCACCGAAGAAGTTTCCGAATCCAACTCCGAAGGTTGTCATGGCCAGTCCTGTTACATTCTGATTTGCTCTCAGGGTTACAGTCAGGAAGCTGAACAGCAGACCCATGAGGAGTGCGCCTGCCAGGCACGACAGGAACGGAATCATTATTGCCAGGAACGGAACAACCTGTCCGCCGCAGCTCTGTTCATACAGGAAGCCGCCGATTACGCCGCACATTGCGCCGACATACATTACGCCCGGAATACCCAGGTTAAGGCTGCCTGCCTTCTCGGAAAGGGTTTCGCCCACGCAGCCGAAGAGGAGCGGTATGCCCTGCAGTATAGCACGTGGGATAAAAGCAACGAGACTAAACATTATGCTTCCTCCTTTCCTGATTTACGAATATGAACTTTATAGTTTATGAAGAACTCAACTCCGATTATGAAGAAGAGTATTACGCCTGTGAGGATATCGCCGAAGGCCTCGTTGAGACCGAAGGTTGTAGCGATTTCGCTTGCGCCCTGTCCAAGCACTACTATGAGCAGTGCGCAGAGACTCATTACCAGTACGTTGAACTGTGCGAGCCATGAAACCATGATCCCGGTAAATCCGTTTCCGCCTGCAAGACTTGTTGTGATTGTGTGGTCTGTTCCGGATACCATCATCCATCCTGCGAATCCGCAGAGTGCACCGGACAGAATCAGAGTTCTTACGATTACTCTGTCAACCTTGATTCCGACATAGCTTGCTGTTCTCTGGCTTTCGCCTACAACGGAGATTTCATATCCATGCTTGCTGTAGTTCAGGTATATGTGCATTACTATTGTAACTATCAGAACGAATCCGATAACCAGCGGATAGCTGTTTGTTCCGATGTACGGAAGCCATCCTTCCTGGCCTGACTGATTGATTATTCCAACGTGGCCTGATCCCTTTGGCACTTCCCACTTGATAATGAAGTAGGATACCATCTGGATTGCAACGTAGTTCATCATCAGAGTGAAGAGCGTTTCATTGGTTCCCCACTTTGCCTTGAATATTGCAGGTATCATTGCCCAGATTGCTCCGGCTGCAAGTGCTGCGAAGAACATTACAATGATGAGTATGCCTGTCGGCAGCTTGCCTCCCAGATAGAGCATGCATGCAGCAGTCGCCCATGCTCCTACGAGAACCTGTCCTTCGCCGCCCAGATTCCAGAACTTCATCTTGAAGGCCGGTGTCAGGGCAATGGAGATTACCAGCAGAATTGCCAGCTCCTTAAAAGTAACCATTACCTTACGGCTGGTTCCGAATGCTCCCATCCACATGGTTCCGTAAATGTCCAGCGGGTTCATGTGAACGATTGCCGTAATGATTATTCCATCAACAATAAGTGCTGCTACTATTGCAAGCGCTCTGTACATGTAGCGATGCTTTCTGTCAAGGTCTTCCCTCTTTGACAGCTTAATCAGAGGCTCTTTTTTGATCTTAGGTGTTTTATCCATTAGTCGTCCTCCTTCATAAGTGTATCCAGGTGAATCTTGGCAATGTGATCGCCGCTGTACTTGGTCATGAGAAGACCAACCTGTTCCTTTGTTGTGGTTCTGGCATCAACGATACCGCTGACTTTGCCTTCGCAGAGAACCAGTATGCGGTCACACAGCTCCAGAAGAACGTCCAGGTCCTCGCCGACGTATACAACGCCAACACCCTTTTCCTTTTCTTCTGACATAATATTATAGATTGTATATGAGGTGTTAATGTCCAGACCTCTAACGGCATATGCCGTCATAAGCACTCTCGGTGCCAGTGAGATTTCTCTGCCTACCAGTACCTTTTGTACATTTCCTCCGGAAAGCTTTCTTACAGGTGTATGAACGCTTGGTGCAACAACCTCGAGCTTTTCCATAATCTCTTCAGCAAGTTCTGTAGGTGCCGTATCGTGAGTGAATATTCCGCGGCCTTCGTTGTATGAACGCAGCAGCATGTTTCCTACCATGCCCATGTTACCTACAAGTCCCATGCCCAGTCTGTCTTCAGGTACAAAGGCAAGAGATATGCCCAGATTCTTAATGTCGTTGACATCCTTGCCGATGAGCTGAATCTCGTCGTTATTGTCTATTGCTCTGTAAAGAATGCTGCTTCCTTCTTCAGCCTTCTGCAGTCCTGCTATGGACTCCAGAAGTTCCTTCTGTCCGGCTCCGGCGATTCCTGCGATTCCCAGAATCTCGCCGCCGCGAATTGTGAAGCTTACATCATCAAGAGCTTTTCTTCCGTATTTGTTAAGGCATGTAAGGTGTTCGATATGAACCAGATCCTTAACATCATGAGGCTCTGTACGTCCAATGTTAAGTTCAACCTTCTTGCCTACCATCATCTCTGTAAGAGAGCTTTCTGTGGCATCTTTGGTATTAACCACGCCTGCATATTCTCCCTTTCTGAGAACTGCAACTCTGTCTGAAAGTTCGAGTACTTCCTGGAGTTTATGTGTGATGATTACGATGGTTCTGCCTCTTTCCTTCATTGTTCTGAGAATGAAGAAAAGCTTCTCTGTTTCCTGTGGAGTAAGAACCGCTGTAGGTTCATCCAGAATCAGAATTCTTGCCCCTCTGTAGAGAACCTTTATGATTTCAACTGTCTGCTTTTCCGATACAGACATTTCATAAATCTTCTTGTTTAAATCTATTTCAAATCCATACTTGTCAATTTCTTTGTGAATGTCAGCAAGTACTTCCTTTTTATCGAGTTTAGCTTTCCCCGGCATTCCGAGAATAATATTTTCTGCGGCACTGAATACGTCAACAAGTTTGAAGTGCTGATGAATCATACCGATCTGATAATCAAAAGCATCCTGTGGTGATGTAATAACAGCTTCTTCGCCATTAACGAAAATCTGTCCACCATCAGGTGCATAAATGCCTGCAAGCATATTCATCAGTGTTGTCTTACCACTGCCGTTTTCACCAAGCAGAGACAGAATTTCACCGTGATAAATGTCCAGGCTTATGTTATTGTTTGCCGTTACTGAACCAAATGTCTTGGTAACATTTCGGAGCGATACGGCAACTTCTCTATCTTCAAGAGTGCTCAATGCTCTATCCTTTCCTGTTTTCAATAACCAAGGAAAACCCCGATGGTTAAAACCGGGGTTTTCCGTTAAAGTCTAATCTGTTCTTTGCTTAGAGCTTTTCGTCAAGTCTTGTGATTCCGTCAATTGCCAGATCGAAATATGGAGCTGATCTGAACTTTGATTCCTGGAATGCGCCGTCTTCAATTACTTCTGTGTCAACCTTGCGGCCAGCATCTGTATCTACGTCAGCCTTGTATGAGTCAAGTTTCTTTCCTTCAACTGTGAAGTTTGCAGTGTCAAATACCTGGATGCTTCCATCGTTCAGGCCTGCTTCAACTTCCTTAAGTCTGTCAGCAGTTCCCTTAGCAGCAACGTTTTCGTTGATGTCAGTAAGTACTACTGAACCAGTGTCCAGAGTTCCTGTCCAGTCAGCGTCGATTGGATCGCCGTTCTGTGCACATCCGATTGCATATTCATAATATGGAGTCCAGTCGATTCTTGATGAAACGATGAATGTGTTAGGGCAAGCATCGATTGTTGAGCCGTTGTATGATACGTTAGGTACTCCTGCATTTTCGCAAGCTGTAGGAGCTCCCATTGAGTCAGCGTGCTGTGAAATAAGAACGCAGCCTTCATCGATCAGCTTCTGTGCGCCTTCCTTTTCGAGGCCTTCATCATACCATGAGCCTGTGAATGTTACGTCCATTGTAGCTGTAGGACATTCTGAACGAGCGCCCAGGAAGAATGAAGTGTATCCTGAGATTACTTCTGCATATGTAAATGCTCCAACGTATCCGATCTTAGCCTGTTCAGGAGTGATGTCGCCATTTTCGATCATTTCGTTAAGCTTCATTCCTGCAGCAACGCCTGCCAGGTATCTGCCCTGGTAGATTGATGCGAATGCATTGTGATAGTTGTCAAGGCCTTCAGTGTGAGCCTTTGTTCCAGTTGAGTGGCAGAACTGTACATCTGGGAAGTCCTTTGCAGCCTGAATCATGTAGTCTTCGTGTCCGAATGAGTCAGCGAAGATGATTCCGCAACCCTGGTCAACCAGTTCAGCTGCTGCATCGTAGCATTCCTGTCCTTCTGGGATGTTTGTCTTGATGATTGGTGTTGCGCCCATGTCATCGCATGCCTGATTTGCAGCATCGATGAAGTTCTTGTCGTAAGTTGAGTTTTCATCATGCAGGCAGATAAATCCAACCTTGAAGCCGTCGCCGTCTGATGCTCCCTCATCGTCTGAACCGCCGCAGCCTGTGAATACTGCAGTGAAGCAGAATACCATCATGAGAGCCAGTACTAATGATAATACTTTTTTCATTTTTGAT